>JASEFH010000006.1 GCA_030019205.1 Methanomicrobiales archaeon | reverse complement strand
GCAGCGGGGTTCTCCGATCGGGTCAAGAAGGGAGGAACTCCTCTGCTACACGGAAGCCTTTACTTTAACACTATAAGAGATTTATGTAGAGATCGTCTACACGTCAGTGGCACGCGGGCCGATACTGTGAGATGAAATAGTCTTCAATATACCGTGATGTTCCTGGTACGGAGAACTGTGGAACCCCCGTATACCCCTGCCCTGAGTGGGATGCTTTTGCATAGTGCTCCCTACCCATCATACTAATCATGTCAGATTATTCTTGAAGGACTCATCGAGTTATCCATGCAGCTACGATGTAGCAGATCCCAAGGAGGGGCATGCCAAGAAGGATATACAGCGCCAGGAATCCGAGATAAACGTACAAAGAGGTGTGGAATACGGTTGCCTGTATCAGCTGGACGAGAAGATATACCGCATATAAACTGACGCCCGCAGAGATTAAAGCAAAAATAGTCGTCTTCTCTCTTTGGTGTGCTGGGAAGGATAGAAAAGCGATTGCCGATGTCGGTGCCAGCAGGATCAGGTTTGCCTCATGAATGCTGCTGCTCGAAAGGCCGTAGGCGCCATACAGGAGTGTGTCCAGGATCGGTGAAACGGTAAAAGCCAACAGTATAGTGGCAAGAGGCATTCCCAGAAACCATCGGTCCGATTGATGCTTCATCTCCTTTAAGAAGTAGAGGAATCCAAGAAGCGAGATGAAACCTGTCACAAAGGGTATCCATAAGGGAAAGAACACCACAGCTGTCAGGATCAACCCCATCGACTTTTCATCCATCGGTGTCCGACTCCGTAAAAAGTGTTTGGTCTATCATCCGATAAACACATAGAACTCCGTGATGGCACCTTCATTTCCTGCAGCATTGTCCTTCACGCGAAGCCGCCAGTCGTGCACATCATACCAGTCATTGACGTAGACGTCGATGTTGAGGTGGTCCTCACTTCCGCCCTGCCGATCCCAGATCTTTCCCTCCCGGTACACGCCTTCAGAGTCGTCCTTCCAGCCCAGCCATACCTCCAGATCCCCGATGTAGGTGTGAGAGATCCGGGTGGAGATCCGCATCCTGTCGCTGCAGGCGACATCGTCGACAAAGGCGTAAGAGGTCTGGCCGTCCCAGATGGGAACAGAATAGGGCCCAATTGTATCGGGCGATTCGAACTTGCTTGCATATACCAGCATTCCGATGGTCATCTGTTCCGTCAATGTGTGAAGCTGCTGAGTATATGCGATCACATACGGGTCATCCTGCCAATCCGGATCGGTGTCTATCGTCCAATTGATATAGGGTAGGACTTGATGTGACACTTCTGCGAGAGCTATTGCCGACGCCGCTGGATCGGTGACTACAAAGTGACTGGTGACGTCGATTGCAGAGTCCAGGCCTAATTCGGTCCAGTGCGACTGAACCCAGCTCTCATATGCATCGTGCTGTAAAAGATAGGCGCCAGTAGTATGGTAAGGACATCCCAGATCTTCAATATAATGAAGTCCTTTTCCAATTTGAACATATGCTTCATCAACGTTGTAATCGTTGAATTGAGATCTCGCATTATTCAAAGACCAATTAAGAGAGAGAGGCCCATAATTGTCAAAGCCAGGAATTACGGTACCATCAAGCACCCAGGAATGACGATTGAGTACTAAGCCAGGAGTTGGAGGCCAAAATCGATTTTCATCTGCCCATCCGCTGTAATCCCCTAGTGTGGTGTTGTGCGCCGCTGTTACGTATCGCATGATTCTCCCGGCCGTGGTAGAGAGGTGCCAGTGTCCAGGCTGAATCTTCCACCGCGGAGTTACTTCATTGCCGTCTGTCGCCATTACGATGTAATTTCCGATGCGATAGAGGATCTCCCTCTGTTCGTCCTGGGTCAGTTCGGATTTTCCTGCAAAGATCGTCTGGGCCTCAGAGATAAGTGCATCCCTCTCCTTCTCGGAGAGATCGGTCATGACCGTTTTCAGGTATTCCCAATCCTCCTCTCTCAACGGCCCATTGGGAGGAGGTGTAGCCGTCGGCACGTGTGCTGGAACTTCAAATTTTGGCAGTTCGGAGAGTTCTATGCCTTCGATTGGAACGTCATCTTCTGTCACCGATACGATAGTCCCATTGGCCTGAAGTACAATGGTCCTCGTTATCGTTTGGCCATCGTCCACATCCGGTTTCCCCACCGGCTTCATTATGACGTCTGCACATGCTGCGGGCATCACCATCATGGCTATCAACAGCAGTGCCAGAAGCACGGAGAGCATCCGCGTTTTAAAGCTGTTTTTCACGTTCTATACCTCCACATTCAGATTCTCACGGAGGCATGACGGTACCCTTATATACTCAAAAGGCGAGATTATCATGCCTACGGGCAGCAGCGGGGTTCTCCGATCGGGTCAAGAAGGGAGGAACTCCTCTGCTACACGGAAACCTTTACTTTAACACTATAAGAGATTTCTGTAGAGATCGTCTACACGTTAGTATTTCTGCAGACATCTCGCGGCAAATGTATCTTTATTATCGGCATGGTTGGGTTTTTTATGTATGCATATCGAGATTCTGGAAGACGAATACATATGGGAAGGATTTCATAAAAAGTGGCAGATAATAATAACTCACTTTATTTGAGTCGGATGGAGATGCATGAAAGATAGATGGCTGATTATTCTGGTAGCGGTTGTGGTGGTAGTTGTATTAATCAGGCCTTTCCTGCTCCCTGATAAACCAGCAGTCGATTACCATGACCGCGAGATCTATCTGCCTTCAGAGCCGTACAATCCCCGTCTTGTGCAGCTCTGGGATACCTTGCTTGAGGAGCTACAATTCGATAACGCCTCGGCAATATTTCGAAGTCTTACCGTTGATATCTCTTCCAATGGAACGGTACAATCACTAACACTCGATTTTTATGCGAATAATGAATCAGATTGGAGGATTCATAGGGCATATGTGGATGAAGCATCTCGTATATATCTCACATCCCAATCAATCGAGCTGATTAAAACGGGTGATCACCCTCTCGCTTTATTGAGCAATATCGACCAGCTACCGCTATACAATATCCCTCTTGGAGAACGGGGAATCACCATCAATGTCCTGTATCACACTCTTGGGAAGAAATTTACCGCTACTCACGAGAATATCTACGCCCTTAATAAAGGAATGCTGGAACCCTTGAAGGAGGTGACCTTCCCCTCCGGAGGATATTGGTACGAGATTAAGATCATTTCAAAATCGGATCCAATAGAAGTTGCAACGGGAAGCGATGCATCTGTAATGATCGACCCGAATACCACAACTTCATGCGAAGAAAATCCACAGTGTACCCTACTCTTCACAGAACAGGATCTTGAAAAGGCAGAATCTGTTCTCAGGGTATAATTATCGGAAATTTTTCGTGAGAGATTAATAAAATATGCTGATATGGTATTTCGAGGATCTCTCTTCGATCCAATTAGAAATGGCTGGAGTCCTGTTCCAAAATTGAGACTTTCCTATATAAACTATTTCCAATTTTGTTCACACATTTTTTCTTGAAATAATCTATCCGATCTCGCGCAGATGCAGAAAATGATAAACAACCCGATCTTCATATTTTACAGACCGAAATAACATCCGATACCTACATTAAATATCGCTAATACCCCGGAGAACACGACCATCGATATTCCAATTATGTCGACGTGTAGATGAATTCTACAGAAATGTTATATGGAATTTACTCAGACATCATCTTGGTCTATCATGAGTCGGAATCGTCTATTGCTGGCAGCCATCCTATCGATGGCCCTGTTTGCACCGCTGGTTTCTGCGTACGAAGAGAATGGACAGAGTTCTCTCCCCTCCTCGGATGCACACACTCTGCCTAATGTTATCGACCGGGCTTATTATTCTATTACAGAAGGTCAGACACGGTGGCACTCGAAACTCGTTGACCAAGGAACAAGCTCGCTCAAGGTTGATGTCGATTGGGATTCTCCCGATAATTCATTGACGTTGACCATCTATGCCCCTGGCAGCGGACCTGTGTTCGGGCCATATCGAGATGGGAGTGACGGCGTGATCGATTCTCGAATTCAACTTACAGTATCAAACCCCGGTATTTATCCCGGCACCTGGCAGTTCAAAGTCTATGGAGAACGCGTGTATGGGACGGAAGTATACTATTTTAATGCATACTAACAACTTTTTCAGAATATAGACATTACATTTAAAAAAATCCTATAAAAGTATCACTGGCTTTATGGTGATTTTGTCCCTCAATGGATTCCCTGCATATCTCGGTGTCTTCTATAGTCGGAGTTTACCCTTTGAAGATCAATTTCCGTTTCAAATGATCCCAAACTATTTCCAGGCCATATGATACCCTTATCCGTCGGTGTAGGGTCTTCCCCACACCATGAGAAAAAGGACAAATTGCATAGATATCATCTTTGTACAGCCTTTCCACGTATCAAAACAGACAATGGAACTGAGTGGCACTCTCTATAATATTAGTGACTAAGGCGTATCCTCTTCAATATTCCCGATAACCTTCTCCAAGACAGAACCGTTTCGACAGAGTATCCCGAAGACCGGTTGCTTCTTCGTAATTCTCCCTCATTTAATCTCCGAATCCAAACCATCTCCCTCTTATTCCTCCAACGATTTCCTAGACAAGTTTCATCATCCATCTCGATGGTGCCAGTAAGAATAGTGTGGACATCCTTGGTTAGAAAACATCGAATAATGGTCAGGGCTTGCAACCTCCCCATTATTCGATACCGGTCTGAAGAGCGATGTTCGAGTTGCTATGTTCGAGCGGGAACCAGATAATAATCCATTTCTACGAATCCGGGGTCAGGAACAGCGGCAGGTGGTGGGGCGTGAAGTCATCCCATCACTACTAGCACCGCCTTTTTTTCAGTCCCCAGCAAATACACTTTTTCGACCGGCATCGCGGGCGTTGAGCCTTGACCACGATTCTCCTTGCATTCTCTGTACGAGTTCGGTGATTATAACTCTCATCCCTTTTTTATTCGGTTTTACAGTTGTAGTAGTTCAAGCATGTTCTTCATAAAATGATTTTTACTTTTTTACAAGGGAGATGTATTTTTATTCAATTGAAATCTTGGCCAATTCAAGGATATTTATTAAGAATAATGTGGCAGTTATCGGATCGATTAATATTAAAAACAATAATTAATATCTTTATGTAAATGGAATGTTTTCCTTTGGGCACAATCAACTACATTCAAGATAATATTGAAAGTACTTCATCAGTCTTCGGACATTAAACCTAGGTGTCCATGAAAAAGCGTGGACAATATGAAGCGGAAAATTGTATTAATTGTGCTGTTGTTGGCTGCTCTTTACTCTGCGAGTTATTTATTAGATATTTCAAGCGATCGGAGACTTGCACCAGAGGGATACCCGCCAAGTGAGATAGATACTACAATTCCGATCTCTTTCTTCGATTTACCTCTCCGTGTAATGCTTCTGGACATCTTTCTACCTATCTCACCAATTCTATTACTACCCATAGAGATCATAGCATCGATCATCCTCTGGATTTCCCTTGGCTGTAAAAGAGTGCGTAAAAAGGATATATTATCGAACGAAAAACGTAAAAAAATCTATGAGTGCATTGTCGCTCAGCCCGGGATCCATTCGAGGGCGATATCGCGCGAGACCGAGCTCAACAGCGGAACGACTCTCTATCACCTCACACTCCTCCAGCTGGTGGGAAAAATAATTGCCGTAAAGGATAGGGGATTCGTGCGATTTTATAGAAACACGTGGTCTATCACGCAGGAAGAGATTAAAATTACTAATCATCTGCGCCACTTTAAAGAAAAAGAGATCATTGAAATCCTTAATCGGCACCCCGGCGCAACACGCAAGGATATCTCAACGGAACTCCATATTTCGGCACCGTCGATCTCGTGGTATATGACACGTCTTAGAAAAGACGAGATAGTCCGAACTGAAAAAGATGGTAAATTTACGAGATATTATCTCAATATAAATGTTAAGAGTTGTATTGAGAGTAAAGAGTCAGACTTTCAAGAACGACTCGAGGCTGAAAGTCCATGTTGATAAGAATACATAGAAGTATCAGCCTCAGGGAAAGCTTCGCACGAGAGACGACCCTATTTTTCTGTCTATAGATGTAATTATCGAAATTCCTGATCTCTCCTTCATGCAGCATTCAATACGACACGCATATAGGATGGTAAAATCAGATCTTGAGGACATCCCAAAACGCCAATGCGACCTGACGGTCGCAGGTTCGATGGAAAAAAACCGATGAGAGACGAACTCATCTATTTTCATGTTAAATTATAAGATCCTTGAGAATCCCGAGGCGGGGTCATGGTATTCCGGGAAATCGACGACGAGCTCTGGGAAATTCTTCGGAAGCATCTGCCGCTGCAGAAACCGCACATCGGCCGGCCCCGGTGCGACCCCCGCCGACTCCTGAACGGCATCTTATATGTCCTGACGACCGGATGCACTTGGAGCGATGTACCCGCCCAATACGGCACTAAATCGACCGTACATCGATACCATCTCGAACTCTATGAGAGGGGAGTGTACCAGGCGATCTTGACCATCTTCAGTCCGGCTGCGATCTCCAAAAGCTCGACCTCGCTCACTGCATCACCGATGCCAATTGACTTCCAGCCTTATTTAGGCGCATAGGCCGAATAGATCGCAGTATGGGGGCTCCTCGAACCAGTACTTGATTCCAGTCAGCTTCTTGATCCTCCGAGCGGGTTTCATGCTGTGCCAAGATACTTTAGACGCATCGGCAAATACAGATCTTTCCATTTTGATTCTTATTATGAGGTTGTGGGAAAAATTGCAGGCATTTGGATAATATGCGCTAATAATTATCGGTAGTTCAGGATACCAAGGATATCGCTGCGAAAAATGGGAGATACTAGGTATGATGGTATAAAAAGTAACCGGGACCAAACTCAGTGCTCTGGTCGATTCAAAGGGGATCCCGCTTGTTTGCACAGTTGCCCGGGCAAATATCCATGATTCTCGCCTCTTTGCGCCAACGGTTGCCGCCTACGAAATCTTGGAACCAATGTGAAACCGGCAGTCATTTCTACGGACACGGCTTATGACTTCCAACCTGACTTCCGGATTTTTAGGCACATAGTCCGAGCACCTCGAGGATCCCCCGTTGCTTTTTCGACACCTCTGTGGTGAGGATCTCCCCGTTGGCCAGCCGGACCTTCTTGATTTTAGCCAGTTCCAGCAGCATCCCCTCCAGGGTGTACTCCTCTAACAGCCCGGTCTCCTGCATCCGTTTGAGCAGCCGCATCCGCAGGATCAGGGAGAGGAAGGTCACGAACAGGAATCCCTTCAGGGTGGACTCCTTCCGCACCTGGAGCGGCAGTACCTGCAGATCGTTCTTCAGGGTGCGGAAGGCCTTCTCCACGCCATCCCGCTCTCGGTACACCGTGAGGCACTCCTCCCAATCCAAGGGACCATGAGAGAGGATGATCTGCTTTCCCATGCGGTTCACCCGCTGGGCGATGGCGTTCTGGCGGTATTCCACGACGAAGCGGTCCTCCTGCTGCCGCCAGGAGAAGTAGTTCGCCATGCCCCCGGCCCACTCCCGGAACACCTCCTCCGCCCTCCGCCAGCGGGGAATGCGCAGGGATTCGAGTTTCTGCTTCAGGTCGTGGAGGCGGAGGTAGAAGAGGTTCCGTTCGTTCTGCTCTCGCCGCAGGTCGTAGTAGCAGAACCCGCGGATCTCCCGCTCTCTTAGCCGCAGCACCACCGGTTTCACGAAGATCGGTTCCTTCTGGTACATCCGCAGGTATTGCACGCTCTCCAAGTCCCGCTGCGCATCGGTCAGCAGTTCCTTCACCGGCTTCGAGGCCAGAGACGCCGGGATGACGAAGGAGAGATCCTCCTCCAGCAGCTCCTCCAGGTTCCCCTGGCTGTAGAAGCCCCGGTCCAGGACCAGGGTGTACTGGGTGGCACCGAGCGCCTGGATGCGGGCGATGGTGTTCTTCAGGGTGACCACGTCCACGATGCTCCCCGGGTAGAGGTCGTACAGCACGGGAATCGAACGCTCCGTGTCCAGAATGAGGGAGAAGTTGACCTGGGGCAGGTCCAGACCGTCCCGGTTGTAGCCGTACTCGAGGAGAGGGAGGAGCTGAGAAGAGGAAGAGAGGCTGGTGATGTCGTAGATCAAGGTGGAGTCGGTGCCCAGGTCCCGCATCAGCCGGTGCATGAACTCTTCCGGCACGCCGCTCTCCCCAAGGGTGGAGAGGAGGTCGCTGATCTGCTGGCTGCTTAGAGGCAGATCCGGATGATCGAGGGAGAGCGAGTTCTCCTCGTACCAGGCCGCGACCAGGTGCATCGCAGAGGGGCGGAGGATGCGGTGGATGGCCAGGGCGAGGATAGTCTCTTTCTCCTCTTCCGTGGCCAGATCTCCCAGGTATTCATCCATCCGCAGCTCCTGCACGATCTGGTGCAGGGGGAGGAGATTCCCGTGGGTGTAAGCCGCCTTGGGGACAGAGGCGATACCCGGCACCGGTTCGCTCCTCACCTTCACAGGTGACCCGTTGATATTCTTCCCCAGGTAGCGGGACTTCTGGCGGATCTGCTTCTTCTCCGGATCGTAGTAGGGAGTGTCCTCGTACCAGTACTCCTTCCCGTTAATCTGCTTGATCCGGACGATGGGCTTCATCTGCTTACAGTATAAGCACATACCAGGATATAGATCTTCCGGTTTGCATCGAGCAACGGCGGAACAAAGAGTGCAGAGGAGGTATTGCGTGCCTAATTCATGGGAAGTCAGGTACCGAGGACGAGGCATCGAGAGCAACATTCCCATTAACCCTCGGCGCCGGCACCAGCCGAAGCGCGACCGATCACTCTGGTTCGAATAGGACCTCTATCAGAAATGAGGGGCGGTTGAACGGTTCTTCAGACGAATCGAGGCTTTCAGGACTAGTGCTTCTTGTCCTCTAATTTTCTAAGATCATCGGGTAGAGTCGTTTGAGTCTCACCCGGGCATCGCTGGTGGTGAATTGCCAATCCACGCTCTTCTGGGCTTGATTTCGTTGCTGGTTCCAGGTACTCGTTTCCGCCCTGAGCGCTTCCATCGTCGGGATTCTCCGTTTCAGGCATTGCCGTGTCAGGGCACTCAGTTCGATCTCCGCGATATTCAGCCAGCTCCCATGTTTCGGTGTATAATGGATTTCCAGCCGGTCCAGCAGAGATCGTGCCCGTTCGGGAGGGAACGTCTCGTAGAACGCTCCCGGTACATGCGTATTGAGGTTATCGCAGACCAGAATCACGTTCTCTGCATCGGGATAGTCAACTTCGAGGAGGTGCTGCATCTGGTGAGCCCAATCGGTCTTTGTTCTCCTCTCCGTGATGGTTATCCGACGCCACCGTCCCAACGGTTCTGTGAACAGGAATCCGCAGACCACGCCGTTTCTCGTATACTCGTAGTCCTGCCGCTCCGGGCGACCCGGTTGTGCCGGGATCGCCGCCCGCACCTCGCCATGTAATTGGATCGGCTGTTCATCCATGCAGATGACCGGATGCGTCGGGTCAAACGGTCGCTGATAGACCTCCAGCACGTCTTCCATCGCGGCAACGAAGTTTCCGTTTTCGTCGGGGGGAATACCCCACTGCTTTTTGGTATGTGGCTGAAGCGCGTTTTTTTAACGTCCGTTCCACGGTATTGAGAGAGATAGTGTCGACAATCTGCAGTTCGACGAGGCGATCGGCCAGCAACTGCAATGTCCACCGGGAACGGCCTTCCGGGGGCTGACTGCAGGCGATCCGGATCAAATGGGCTTCTCCATCGCCGTTCAATTTGCGCGGTCGGGGAGGTTCGTCGCGGATCTTCCGGTGCAGAGCTGCGTCGAGTCCCTGGGTGACAAACGCTTTACGGATGTTGAAAACCGATTGAGGATGACACCGGACGATCTCGGCGATCTCCGTGTCGGATTTGTCGGCATGGAGAAGGATGTAGGCATGGCGGATCGTGGAGGCAGCGGATTTGCCCCGGCGGATAACCTCTTCCAGAGAGACCCTTTGGTCTTCGGTGAGCGTAACGGCGTATTTGCTTTTCCCCATGAGAATTATATTTGACCAAATATAATATTATTATTGTTATAATAATAAGGGACAAAAAACACTAGAACTCATACATCTCGTCTGTGCCCGAATGATCTGGGAATTTTGGAATGACTCCGATATTTAAATTTTCGAGACCTCTATGATGGATTCAACGGACGTATTCATCGTTGTAATACCGGTTGGAATGCGTTTATCATTCTGATGTGTTCTCTCATGAACGAGATTCAAACCAATGTTTGATACCAGATACGATGATAATTAGTGCGATAAAGGAAATGGCAATAAGCATTAACAACCACTGATAAGTGATCGCTCCGACAATTACTATTATTGCACCAAGGAGCATTAAAAGGATCAGACGATTGCGTTCCATAATTACTACTCTCCTTAAAAATTTTTTATATCTTCCTAACCTGAACATCCATCTGGATAGAGTGAGACCCAGCGGTTTGATGATCCGCCATTGTCAGTATTCAGCCATGCATCACAGCTAACCCACATATCCATCTGACACCGATCAAAGATACATCCAAATTTGAAATGAGTTCTATGTTGACCCGATGTTGTTCCTACTCCAACATTTTCGGTGCTGTATTCGCATTTAGTCCAACCAGGAAATCCTGGATTAATCCACCAATAACTATGATTGTCTATCGAAGTTATGCTGATGCCGTAATTAACATAGAACCAGCCCTCTGTATGTAGGCTGGCGATTGTCTGCTGAAGAAGATTTCTAAATTCATCAGTACGGCTTACTTTCATTAAATACGTATCTGCTAGGATATTAGAAGAATCAGGGGATACTATGGGAATCGAATATAATTGAGTATGTGTCTCACTATATAGGAAATACTCTTCAATATTCTGTCCCTCAAGCATTAATTTTTTAGGACTATATGATACTCTTTTTTCACCTAATAGTTGGGGGATCACTATAGATGTGTTCACATTTTCTCCATCCCAAGTTACTTCGAGTACAGTATTCCCTTGGGTGATAAGAAGAATTTGATGATCCTTGAAGTCGTAAAGACCTACAACAGCATCAATCTCATCTGTTATTTTCACTTCATTCATGATCCTATCAATGAGATCGGGACATTCGCTGTACGTCTTCAAAGGAGGCATATTTTCAGATTTTTCTTGGATCTTTATACCGAATTCATCCAGTAAGTTGCTACTCCCAGAATGGAACTGGTAACTGATTATACTGCTGTTCGAGGGACTGCAACATGAACTGTATTGCGAATTCGAATCGTTCTGAGAACTGTTCTCCACGCCACCTTCCTGTGCAACCACTAATGGCACCATTGCCATTAGCGCAAGCAATAATGCAAGAAGGATGACTCCATTTTTCATTGAGCTCATATTAAATACCTCCATTCTGATTTTCTTATGGAGGCACGACGCAACGCTTATACGAGTGAACAGCGCACATAGTCATGCCTACGGGCAGCAGCGGGGTTCTCCTATCCGGCTAAGATACTGTGAACCCCGTGCTACACTGAAACCTTTTCCTTCACAATATAAGACATTTCTGTATAGATCATCTACACGTCGGCAGACTGTGGTACACCAACAGAAAAATGATGGTATGCATTCCATTGGCATTCGAACCTCGTGGGCGGGGATGAAGTATGAATCCCTATCTGTTGGCATTCTCGTGAATCGGGATCCTGGGAATCCCGAGCATACGAAGGTACACGGTCACGACACGGCCCGTAGACCATCCTCTGTCCTTCATGGTAAAGGGGACTCAGGCCACTCCCCCTTTAATGGGAGGGTATGCAAAGAGCTATCGAAAATTGGATAGGTGTTCTGTGTGTCCGAACCCGGTCAAACCATTTCCCTTCTCCTGAGGTAAGTGATGGCGAATCGCTGTTCGGTTCCCGAACAGCCCCTGTCGCACGCGGGGTAGGGGCAAGGTAAATAGGGGCATGGTAAAGAATCTCTCAGATCCACCTCCCTTGGAGGGTATCGCATGCAGGGGTGGGGGCAATTGGGGGGGGGGCGCACCCCCCTCCCCCTTACAAACCCTCTCCCCCCCCATTGGTGTGATAGGGCCTGGATAGGATGGGTGAGGGGCCGATTCTCCGAATTGCCGATGGGTCATTAGAAAAATGATCTTGTGATGCCCTGTAATCCAGACGCGTTTTCCAAAACAAAGCTCCTGACCAGGGAATTTTTGCCCCATGATACCCTATAACAGGAACCCTTTTTTCGACGATCCAAGGCCCCTCGCGCACTCTGCCGAACATTGAAATTATTGCTTCTTCAGAAGGTATGCATGGGCCGAGAGCGCCGCCTTCGCCCCCTCGCCGGCGGCGATGATGATCTGTTTGTACTGGATGTTCGTCACGTCCCCCGCGGCGAAGATCCCCGCAGCGCTGGTATGGTTGTTGGCGTCGATCACGATCTCGTTGTTGCCATTCAGCTCCACAAGACCCCCGAGGAACTCGGTGTTCGGCTCGTGCCCGATCTCGATAAAGAGCCCCTCCACATCCAGATCGCTCTCTTTTCCGCTGGAGCGGTCCCGGATCGTGATCCCGCTGAGGAACCGCTCGCCTTTCAGCTTCGAGACCTCGGCGTCGAGGTGAACGGCGACGTTGCTCTTCTGCGCCAGCGCCTCCCGGTACACCTCGTCCGCCCGGATCGAGTTCCGCACGATCAGATGGACGGAGCGGGCGATATCGGCCATCTCCAGCGCCGTGGTGAGCGCGGAGTTGCCGCCGCCGACGACCGCCACGTCCTTCCCCTGGAAGAGGGGACCGTCGCACGTAGCGCAGACCGATAGCCCGTGGCCGGCGAACCCCCTCTCGCCTTCGAGGCCCAGCCAGCGGGGTTTGCTGCCGGTGGCGACGATGACGCTGCGGGCGCGGAACGTCTGGCCCGAGGCGGTGGCGGCAGCGAAGAGCCCGTTCTCCTCGTTCAGGGCGATGACCCGATCCAGCTCGATGTGGATGTGCAGTTGGCGCGCCTGCTCCTCGAACTTCTTCATCAGGTCCTCGCCGCTGACGATCCGGTAGCCCATGTAGTTCTCGATGGTCCAGCTCTCGAGCGCCTGGCCGCCGATATTCTCCGCGATGACGACGGTCCTGATCATTTTCCGGGCAGCGTAGACGGCGGCGGTCAGCCCGGCCGGACCCGCTCCCAGGATCATCACGTCGTACACCGCATCGGTCCGCACGGTTCCGAAGATCGCATTCAGTCGTGCCACGTCGAACCCGATGATCGCCTGGTCCCCGACCACCGTGACGGGCACGCTGTACTGCCCGGTGAGCCGCACCATCTCCCGGGCCGCCTCCCGATCCTCGCCGACGTCGACGTCCCGGTACGCGATGCCGTATTTATCGAGGAACGCCTTCACCATGCGGCAGTAGGGGCAGTTCTTCGTCGAGTATATCCTGACGCCCGGCATGCTACTGCAACAGTTGTCGGAGTGGGCTAATAAAGGTGTTGAAGGAGTCCGATCGTGAAATTCGCCGTAAATCCGCAATCATCCTGGCCTCTCCGCCGCGGAAGGTCCGCATGCGGACAGGATCGCCTCCTCGTCCGGCAGCCCTCTGCCCTTCATCAGGTAGTCGCGTGCGGATAGCGCGGCTTTCGCCCCCTCCCCGACGGCGATGACGATCTGCTTGTTGCGGGAGTTCGTCACGTCCCCCGCGGCGAACACCCCCTCCCGGCTGGTCTTCATGTCGCAGTCCACGACAATCTCTCCCCTCTCGTTCAGCTCCACGAGGCTGTGGACGAACGCGGTATTCGGCTCGTAGCCGATCGAGACGAACAGGCCTTCGACATCGAGCCTGCGCTCCTCGCCGGAGGCGGGGTTCCGTATCGTGATCCCGCTGAGGTACTCGTCCCCGTGAAGAGCGGCGATCTCGAAGTTCTGATGCAGGGCGACATTCTTCTGCTTCAGAGTCTCCAGGTACACCTTCTCCGCGTGGATCCTATTTCGGGCGACGAGATGGACCGAGCGTGCGGTCCGGGACAGCTCGATGGCGCTGATGACCGCTCCGCACCCGCTTCCGGCCACCGCCACATCCCTGCCATGGAAGAGCGGGGCGTCGCAGGTGGGGCATACCGATAACCCGTGGCCGATGTACTTCTTTTCGCCTTCCAGGCCCAGCCAGCGGGGTCTCTTCCCCGTGGCGATGATCAGGCTGCGGGCGCGGTAGGTGCGGCCGGAGACGGTATGGGCGGCAAAGATCCCATCCTCCATGCTGATAGAGTCCACGACGTCCAGCTGGATGTGGATGGACGGAAGGGCGCGGGCCTGCTCCTCGAACTTCTTCATCAGGGCCTCCCCGGATATCGGCTGGAATCCCATGTAGTTCTCGATTCCCCAGCTCTCGGCCACCTGCCCTCCCATGTTCTCCGAGATCAGGATCGACTCCAGGAGTTCCCGCCCTGCGTAGACGGCGGCCGTGAGTCCGGCCGGTCCTCCCCCCAGGATCATCACGTCGAATACACCCTCCGGAGGGCGGGTCCCCAGGAGCTCGTTCAGCCTCTTCGCGTCGAACCCGATGACCGCCTGATCCCCGACCACCGTGACGGGCACGCTGTACTGCCCGGTGAGCCGCACCATCTCCCGGGCCGCCTCCCGATCCTCGCCGACGTCGATGTCCCGGTACGCGATGCCGTATTTATCGAGGAACGCCTTCACCATGCGGCAGTAGGGGCAGTTCTTCGTCGTGTACACCCGGATCTCTGGCATGCTGTTCTCCTGTACGAAAAGAGTAATAAAAGTAATGCCCTCCTCGCTCCGCGCCCGAAGGGCCTCCCGGGCCCCGACGGGTGCGGACGGGGCGGAGCGTTCCAGCCCCGGGCGTCGGGATCGAGGGAAATTGCAGGCGTGGCGGCCGGGGGTAGAGCGGTCGCGACATCCCCCCTTTGCGCTGGCAGAACCGTGGAACCCGGATCCTGAAGCCGTGTTTCTCCTGGCGGGCGGTGCGATCGCACCCGGCTCCGTCTGCCCATGACGCCCTCCTGCCGAACTGCGTCGGCAACCCTGCGGATAATGCCCGGGGCATCTCCGCCCGATGCTGCAAAGGCCCGTGTTCTGGCGGGGAACAGCCCCGCCGGTCCTGGGCGCCCGGCGCCGTCCCCCGCGGAGTGACGGGAGGAATGCCCTCCCCGGGCGGACAAACGGGCCGCGGGCGATCCCCGGCGAGGGGCGGGAGAGGGCGGGGCAATCGGCCCGCACTCGAATCGAATCGCCTTCTCCCGGATCGATGGGAACGGCTGCGTTCGGCATGCCGGAGCAAACCATATCGGACCTGGGGCGGTATCCCGATCTCCCGTCCCGGGAGAGCATCGCACGGGTGGACCGCGGGTGCCCCCTGGTGCGATGGGGTCTGTGCGGGAGAGACGCCCGTCCCGCATCGCAGCGGCCCGGCAAAGAGGTTGCATTCCCGCATGCGCCCTTGATCTGGCCGCCGATGGGAGCAGGGGAATCGGAGCCGGCCTCCCCTCCCGGCCGGGGCCGTCGCATGGCAGGGGGAATCGTGCGATACGCCCGAATGAGTTCTCTTCCGATCCGGGCTGTCGCAGGAGGGGGCAGGCCCGCCTGCGAATATGCCGGCCGTACAGGGGCATACTCTGCCCTTACTATGCGACAGAGCCCATTCTGCAGAATCCCGGAAAAAAGACGGAATATCCTCTGTATTCGGGTGCTCACTCGACGACGCGCCACATATGGCCGGGCACGCTGCAGATGGGGCAGCGCGACGGCGCCTCGCCGATCTCTATATTCCCGCAGACAGGACAGAGGAACACCTTGCCTGCGGAGAGATCCTTCCCGTTCCGAACGGCTTCCAGGGCTGCCCTGTAGAGATTCGCGTGCACCTGCTCGGCTCGCAGGGCGTAATAGAAGGCGGTCTCGGCGTCTTTGATCCCCTCCGCCTGGGCTTCCTTGAGGAAGCCCGGATACATCTCGGTATACTCGTAGGTCTCCCCCCCGATGCCGGATGCCAGGTTCTCCTCCGTCGTGCCGATCGCGCCGAGCACCTTCATCAGCCGCCTGGCGTGGATCGCCTCGGCCTCCGAGGCGGCCTTGAAGAGGCGGGCGATCATCTTGTAGCCCTCTTCCGCGGCCTTCTCCGAGAAGGCGCCGTACTTCCGGTTCGCTTTTGCTTCGCCCTCAAGGGCGGCGAGTGCGTTCTCTTTCGTTGGCATACACGATCCAATGCACGGGCACCTATTAAATGGCGCTGGTCGGGCAACCGGATGCGGAGAAGACGCTCTCCGTTCGCCAGGAAGGGGCGAACTGCGCCGGCTCCTGCCAGGGCGGCAGAGACTCCCCGGAATCGCCTTCACGGCAGGCCGATCGGCTGCTGAACCCCTCCGTGGATTTTAAAAAGAAATTTACGGGTCCATGAACAGATGCTCTCCTGCATGGCTGTTCCTCCCCCCGCGAAACTCATTTCCCGGCGTCATGGGTCACCGGATCCCGGACGTTCGCCTTCCGGCAGACGGGATCCCGGGATCCCGCGTCTCCCCCCGAGCGGCAGTGTTCGCGTGCTGCCGGAAGGGGGCCGAGAGCGCCGCCCGGAGGGATCCCGATGAAGAGGATGAGGGAGATACCCCGGCACGACCGACCTCGGGAGAAGCTTGCCGCCAAGGGCGCGGCGGCGCTCTCGGACATGGAACTCGTGGCGATCATCATCGGCAGCGGGACGAGGAAGAGAGGCGTCTTCGAGATCGCGAGAGAGATCCAGAGAAGGCTGGCAAATGGCCTGGATGCCGGGCTGTACGAGGATCTCAGGAAGATCGAGGGCGTCGGCTCGGCAAAAGCATCGCAGATCGCTGCGGCGATCGAACTGTCGCGGCGATACCTGATCAAGGATGCGGTGAAGATCTCGACACCGGAGGACGTTCCGCCCCTCGTGGCGGACCTCCCGGCGAAGAAGCAGGAGCACTTCGTCACGATCACGCTGAACGGAGCGGGGGAGATGATCCAGAAGCGCACGGTGACCGTCGGTCTCCTGAACCACAGTCTGGTGCACCCCCGCGAGGTCTTCGCCGACGCGATCACGGACCGGGCCGCATCCGTCATCCTCATCCACAACCACCCCTCGGGGTCCCTGGAGGCGAGCAGCCAGGATATCGCCATCACCCGCCAGCTCGTGGAGTGCGGCAGCCTCCTCGGGATCCGGGTGCTGGACCACATCATCGTCTCGAAAAACGGCCACCTGAGCATGAAGGAGCGGGGGCTGCTGTAGCCGTACCGGGGAGTTGCTCCCGAAGTGCGTGTCGGCCTGATGGAGATATCGTTGGGATTGCCCCCCAGTACGGCACTGTATAGTAGCAATGGCAGGAAGAGGCCTTGTAGAAATCCTCAATAACCCCATTTTACTCAGGTTCAACCACAATAGCTAAGATACGCCGCCCCCCTGTCATTATATGCCGATAACAGACAAGGAGCCGGGACTAAGGTCGTAGAACAAGTTTATCAGATTACGGGAGACCCTTCTATCGGAGGTCCGGAGTTCCCGGAGTCCTTTGTATTCCTGTACATATTCCAAAAGAACCTGTACCCAGCACCAGCATCTGGCCATGATCCTGTTCAGAGATGTCCTGAGGATGGACTACCGGAGTATCGTCGATCTCCGGGAGATGATGGCCGGGATTACCGAACTACTGGAACTGGATCAATTGCCTCGCTTCACAACCCTGCAGAAATTCCTACCGAGGATACGTTCAGGATCTCTCGATATCCTTCTTAGAAAGTACACTTGGAGGACCGGGCCGACCTGGCGGAGCTGTCTCAAAACCTCTCGGGCGGGGGATACCCAAAAACCGGTGATCACCGGAGTCCGGATCTCCCAGAATTTCGTCATGATGTCGTCCATGCCCGGCCCCTCCTGCGGCGATGTCACCGTATCCGGAGGTCGGAGACGTATGTCCTGGACAGGGGGTCCGATGCCGAGAGTCTCCACCGGCAGATCCGGGATTAGCTGGGAGCTCGTTCCGTCATTCCCGTCCGAAACCGGAAGAGGAGACGGATCGGGGGAAGGTACCGCCGGGAACTCGCCCGATCCTTCGATGAGAATATCCCCCTCCGGAGGACCCTGGTGGAGACCACCTTCCCCGTCCTGAAACGAGGATTCGGAGAGAACGTGCGGTCGAGGAAATACCGGAACCCGGTGAAGGAGATCATCGTGCGGGGGGTGGCCTGTTACCTGAACAGGGGGATTTAAAAAAAATTTGGTTTGTCATGATCAGAGGAATGTTGCATGGCCATATATCACCTGACTTTGAAAGCGAAGAAGCGTTGTTCCGTTTCTTCCACCACCTTCGATTCAGATATCTCCTATCCCGTACGATGCGCCTTTGTTCCCCACCCTTTGACAGCCCTCATCCCAGTGCCTTCACCACCGAGATATGAACCAGACCTTTCATTGGGTTCTCATTCCGGGCTGTTCGTTTGAGCTGTTCGTCACCTTGTTGAGGTTGCGCAATAGCGCATCATATCGCAGATTGGCGGATAGTCCGTTCAGTTCGTCCCGATTGCCCAGCGGGTATTCACCGGCATCGGGGGTACCCGTTAAACCGATCTCTCCTAGATCCCCTGGCAAACCCTATCGTAGCGCAGGGGTGGGGGCAATTGGGGGGTGCGCCCCCCTCCCCCCAAATGATGCGATAGGCACGGATAGGGTGAGCGGCGGGTCGAGAGTGCATGGTCGCAAATCGCACTGGCCCTTTTGCCGCGATACGGCCTCTCGATCCCCGAATCGTTTTCGCATGCGTTCGAGGCGTATAAAAGAATTTATCCCGTCTGCTCTCCGGTATTCGGTATGCATGCCGTCAAGGCCGGGGCCGGGCTGTTCATGCTCTCCACCGCACTGGGGGTGGTGTCGATGCTGTTAGGAGAGCCTGGCATCATCCTTCTCGCGTTCGGAGAGATCCTCCTCCTCGCGGCGGTCATCCTGGTGCTGGCCGCCTCGCCCTTCCGCTGGACCCCGCGGGAGGTACGCCTCTCCCGCCTGATGGTCCAGCGGCAGTTCTCCTGCCGCACGCTTCGAAGGGCTTCCTTGAAAAACACCTTAAATCCATCTTTTTCTATCGATTCAGAATATTTTTGAGTCATTCGAGAAAAGAATTAAATACTTGCGACGCCTCTGAACGTAGAGGTGAATACGATGGTTGCCGAGAGACCTGAAGTCAGGAAGGCGGGAGAGAGAGTGGGCCCGGGCAAGTATGTCTGCATCGACTGCGGTCGGGAGGTGGAACTCTCCGCGGCGGAGCAGGACCTTCGGAAGTGTCCGGCCTGCGCCTGCGAGGAGTACCAGTGCGTCCCCATGACGCACATCCGCCCGGACATCAAGACACCGGAGGACGTTCTCAACCCTCCCAAGAGGAAGGAGTCCGCCCCGAAGTGACCCCGGGGGGCAAACTTCTTATTCTTTCAGACAGCATCAGGCCATTAAAAAGGAGATGGAGGCCGAATTTTATGGTGAACGTATCCAGAGCCGGAGAGGTGTATCTCTGCGAGATCTGCGGCAACGTGGTCGAGGTCAAGGTGGCAGGCGGCGGGGAGCTCGTCTGCTGCGGCCAGCCGATGACGCTGCAGGAGTGATCGTGCATGAAAGACGAAGAGATGGAACGACTCGAGCACAAGATCGGGAAGGTGCCCAAAATCTTCCGGGAGCTCAAGGAGCTGGATCCCGATCTCTACGGCAGGGTGATGGGGCTGGATCAGCTGGTCTGGGCGGATGGCGCTCTCTCCAAGAAGACCAAGAAACTGATCGCGATCGCGATCGCCTGCGCCCTCCGGGACGGGCACGCTGTCCGTGCACAGATGGCCGGCGCCAGACCCCTCGGGATCACCATGCAGGAGATGGACGAGGCGCTCCGCGTGACGTTCCTCCTGGCGGGCATGCCCGCGTACGTGTATGGCAAGACCGCCGCCGAGGAACTGCTGAAATAACAACGCGGTAAAGGGGACAGTCTATGGAACCCACGGAATCTGCGTATGCACTCCCGAGCCTGGGCGAACCGGCTCCCGAGTTCGAGGCGCTGACGACCCACGGTCCGCTCAAGCTCTCCGACCTGCGGGGCAAGTGGGTCATTCTCTTCTCCCACCCGGCGGACTTCACGCCGGTCTGCACGACGGAGTTCATGGCGTTCATGGAGATCGAGGAGGAACTGCGGAAGATGAACGTCCAGCTCCTCGGTCTCTCGATCGACAGCATCCACTCCCACCTGGCCTGGGTCAAGAACGTGAAAGAGAAGATGGGCGTCGATATCACGTTTCCCATCATCGCCGATCTGAGCATGAACGTCGCGAAGCGCTACGGCATGATCCACCCCGGCCAGAGTAGCACGGCGACCTGTCGCACGGTCTTCTTCATCGACGACCGCGGGATCCTGCGCACCATGCTCTACTACCCCCTCTCGCTCGGGAGGAACATGCAGGAGATCCTCCGCATCGTGCGGGGTCTGCAGACCGCCGACAAGTACAACGTCGCCACGCCGGCCAACTGGCAGCCGGGGGACAAGGTCGTGGTGCCCGCCCCCAAGACGCAGAAGGAGATGGAGAAGCGTCTGCAGGAAGGCTACGAGTGCAAGGACTGGTACCTCTGCTTCAAGAAGGTCTGATTCCAGAACAACTCTTTTTATGCTTCGCAGCCAACGGAATGGCATGAAGATCCTCGCCTTTGCGGGCAGCCCGAGGAGGCACGGAAACTCGGAGACGCTCCTGGACTGGGTGCTGGAGTCCATGGGGGAGGAGAGCGATGTCGAGATCCAGAAGATCGCCCTCACCGAGGTGAACATCAACCCCTGCCGGGGCTGCAACGCCTGCGAGGTGACGGGAAGGTGCGTCCAGAGGGACGACATGGACCGGATCAACGACCTCCTCCTGGAAGCGGACGGCATCGTCCTCGCCGCACCCATCTTCTGCATGAGCATCAACGCCCAGGCAAAGGCCCTGATCGATCGGATGCAGGTCCACCGCTCGCGCAAGTACGTGCTGCGCCTGCCCCTCGTCCCCCCGGAGAAGGTGGGCAGGCGCATGGGCGTCTTCCTCTCCACCGCCGGGCAGACCTGGGAGAACGTGTTCGATGGAGCCCTGCCCCCCGTGCGGTGCTTCTTCCACCTTGCGGCCGTGCGGGATCAGGACGTGCGCTACCTGATGATCAGCGGCGTGGACGGCAAAGGGGAGATAGTGCAGCATCCAACCGCCCGGGAGCAGGCCCGTCAGCTGGGAAAAGACGTGATCGGAAGGCTCCGGGAGATGAAGGCAGCATAATGGCAGTCAAGGTTCTCGGCATATCGGGCAGCCCCCACCGCCACGGCAACACCGAGACCCTGCTGGACCGGTTCCTCGCCGGGGCACAGGACGCGGGCGCCGGTATAGAAAAGGTTATCCTCCGGGATCTCGACTATACCGCCTGCCGGGGCTGCAACCTCTGCCACCGCAGCGGCCAGTGCGTCGTGAGAGACGATCTCCCACCCCTCTTCGAGAGGATCCTGGGCGTGGACGTTCTTGCCGTCGCCTCTCCGATCTACACGATGGCGATCACGGCGGAGACGAAGGCCCTGATCGACCGGGCGCAGGCCCTCTGGGCGCAGAAGTACATCCTGAAGACCCGGTACTACAGCCACGAGCATATCCGGCGCCACAAGGGCATCTTCCTCTCCACCGCCGGGCTCGGGTGGGAGAGTGTCTTCAACACCGCGTTCCCCGTCATCACCGCATTTTTCGACATCCTGGGATTCGAGTACTACGACAACATCATCGCCAACGACATGGACCGGTACGGCGGGATCGAAGGGCATCCCACGGCGCTGTCGGAGGCCTACACGAAGGGGCAGAAGGTGGTGAAGGTGCTGGAACCGCTGAAAAGAGAGGCCTAGAGGTACGCCAGCGATCCGAACAGGACCGCGAGCGAAACAGCGATCAGAATCCCGAAGACGAGAGGATTCCACGCCAGCACCTTTCTTCCGTCGAGAATGCTCACGGGGAGCATGTTGAAGGTGGCGATCATCGCATTGACCTGGAGGCCCACCCGCCCGAGGATCCACAGAATGCCCGACGGCGGGGAAAGGATCGCGATGGCCGCAAACGGGATGCAGAGGGCCAGGTTCGTGAGGGGGCCGGCCGCCGAGATCCAGCCGTTCTGCGGGCGGGACGTGGAGCCGTAGATCATCGTCGCCCCCGGCGCAGCGAAGACGATGCCGACGAGCGCTGCCATGACGATGGCGATCAGCAGCATGCTGTTGTCCTTCCGGAACTCGGCCCAGTATCCGTAGTGCATGGCGGTGAACTTGTGAGCCATCTCGTGCAGCACGAACCCGATGCCCACCGTGAGCAGCGACACCACGAAGAAGACCAGAAAGGTGATCGGGGTGACCCCGCCTCGGACGAAGATCAGGGTGAACGCAACGGATATCGCGATCCATGCGACCAAGAGATCCCGCCACTCATGGGCGGGTATACGATCGAGTATGCTCATCTCTCCTCAGTAAGAATTGAGCTCTTCCCCCTTATGGCGCTTTCCGAATCTGGCACTGACATTTTTATCTTCGTTCGCCCGTACCATATGGTATGTCCATCCAGTCGATCCGGGAAGAGATGGAGGCGATCGATGCCGAGATGATCCGTCTGATCGGGCGCCGGCAGCAGCTGTCGGCGAAGCTGGCCCTGATCAAGCAGGCAGAAGGTCTTCCCATCCGTGACGAGGCGCGGAAGAACCGGGTGCTCGAGCGTGTCTTCGACCTCGCCGTGGAGCGGAAGATCGATCCGGTGCCGGTCCAGCAGATCTTCGAGATCCTGATCCGGATGAGCGAGGAGCGGCAGCGGGAGTGCATGGGCGAGGGGAACCTGCCCTGAAAAAGATGCGCCTAGCGGGAGAGCATGGTGCCGACGCCGGCATCGGTGAAGAGCTCGAGGAGCAGGTTGTGCCCCCTGTTCCCGTTCAGGATGTGGGCGTTCTCCACGCCCTGCCGCACCGCGTCCAGGCAGGCGGTGATCTTGGGGATCATCCCGCCGCTGATCGCCCCGCTCGCGATGAGGGCATCGATCTCGGGCACGGTGAGGCGGCGGAACACTCTCCTGCGCTCGGCGTCCATGACGCCGTCCACGTCGGTCAGGTTGATCAGCTTGTACGCCCCCACCGCCACCGCGATCTTCCCCGCCGCGGTATCGGCGTTGATGTTCAGGCTCCGCCCCTCGCGGTCGATGGCAATCGGGGCGACGACCGGGATGTAGTGGTTGTCGAGCAGGGTGCGGAGCACGGACGGGTCGACGTGCTCGATCTCCCCGACGTAGCCGAGATCCACCTCCTGCACCTCGTCCCCGTTCCTCACCCGCTGCAGATCCATCTTGCGGGCGATGATCAGGTTGCCGTCGTTGCCCGAGAGCCCGACGGAGCGGGCACCCGACCGGGCGATCCGCGAGACGATACCGTCGTTGATCTTCCCGACGAGGACCATCTGGGCGATCTCCAGCGTCTCCTGGTCGGTGATGCGCAGCCCTCCGACGAACTTGGGCTCTTTTCCCATCGCCTTCATCTTCTGGGTGATCTCCGGGCCGCCGCCATGCACCAGCACCACCTGCATCCCCACGTAGTGGAGCAGCACCGCGTCCTGGATGGTGTTCTCCAGGACGGTCTCGTCGACCATCGCGTGTCCGCCGAGCTTGATCACGATCGTCTTCCCGTGGAACTTCTGGATGTAGGGCAGCGCCTCCATCAGCACGTCCTCGCGTTTCATGTCGTGTACCTGCCGTTGATCTCCACGTAGCCCTCGGTCAGATCGCATCCCCAGGCGGTCGCCTCCCCCTCGCCGGCGGCGAGATCCAGGAAGAAGACCACCTTCTTCCCCCGCATCGCCGCCTTGGCCCGGGCCAGATCGGCCGTTATCTTGCCGTTCTGGATCAGCGCCGTCCGACCGTCCCCCTCACCGATCCAGAGGGAGACGCTGTCGGGTTCGAAGTCGACGCCGGCCCGCCCGGCCGCCGCGATCACCCGCCCCCAGTTGGGGTCCTCCCCGTAGATGGCGCTCTTGACGAGCGGGGAGGCGGCGATGGTGCGGGCGACATCGGCAGCCCCCTCCTCGTTCGGTGCGCCGCCTACCCGCACCTCCAGCAGTTTCGTCGCCCCCTCGCCATCGGAGGCGACCTGGACGGCGAGAGAGCGGCAGACATCGGTCAGCGCGTCCTGGAACTCCGCCTCGTCCACGGGGCCGCATCGGGCGGTGGCGGTGCAGAAGAGCACGTCGTTGGTGCTGGTCTCGTCCACCACCACGCGGTTGAAGGTCCTCCGTGCCGCCGTCCGCAGCGCCTCGTGGAGGGCTGCGTACTCGATCTCCGCGTCGGTATACACGAAGGCGAGCAGCGTGCCCATGTTGGGGGCGATCATCCCGCTGCCCTTGGCGATGCCGCCGACCGAGAACCCCTCCTTCCGTACCAGCGCGTGCTTCTGGCAGGTGTCGGTAGTCATGATCGCCGCTGCGGCGAGCTCTTCGGCCGCACCGCTCCTCGCGAGGCGGGGTCCCACCGCACTCGCCTGCCGTTCGATCAGCGGCATGTCCAGGTAGCGCCCGATCACGCCCGTGCTCGCCACCCCCACGCCCTCCGGGTCGACGCCGAGAACGCCGCCCGCGATCTCGCACATGCGCACGGCGTCCGCGTAGCCGCGCCGTCCGGTATAGCAGTTGGCGCAGCCGCTGTTGGCGACGATCGCCTCGAGCCTCCCCCGGCGCATCCGCTCCATCATCAGCTCGACCGGGGCCGCCCGCACCTGGTTCCGGGTGAAGACGGCGGCGGCAGCTCCGCTCGCCCGGATGAGGGCGAGGCCGTACTTCCCCTCCCGGATGCCGCCGGCGGATACGCCTTCCACCGCGCAGATGCTCTGCATGGTCACTCCTGCCCCGCCTCCCGCGTCATGCCGACCCCCCGCACGATGTCGGCGCGGGTGACGATGCCCACCAGCCTTCCGCCGCTCACCACCGGCAGGCGGGCGATGTCCTCCCGCATCATCACCGCCGCCGCCTCTTCGATATCCTCGTCCGCGTCCACGGTGATGGCAGGCATGCTCATCACGTCACGCACCCGGCGGTCCCCGATGTGGGACAGTGCCCGTTTGGTCTTGGTCCAGTTGACATACTCCCGGATGGGCAGCTCGATCACCTCCAGCGGCGATGGCAGCCAGAGATCGTCGCTGATCTCCGGCACCTGGAGGAGGGATACGATGTCCGTCTCCGTGACGATCCCGACCAGGCAATCCCCGTCCAGAACGGGGAGGCCGCCGATCCTGTTCTTCCGCAGCAGCCCGGCCGCCTCCCGAACCGTTGCATCCGCCTGGACGGTGATGGGCTCCCGCGTCATGATCTCCCTGACCTGCATGGTTCTCCCCTCCCTACGGCAGGAGACCCCCCGCCCGAAGACCGTCAGTCTCCTCGTATCCGCACATCAGGTTCATGTTCTGGATCGCCTGGCCGCTGGCGCCCTTCACCAGGTTGTCGATGGCGGAGACGGCGACGACGCGGTTGCCGCTGCTCTCGACCGCGATGTCGCAGAAGTTGCTGCCCCGCACTGCCGCGAGCGAGGGTTTCTGAAGGCGGACGAAGTGCTCGCCCTGGTAAAAGCGGCGGTAGAGGTCCTCCACCTCCGCCTGGGGGATCGGCTGCTCCAGCAGGATGTGCGCGGTGGTGAGGATCCCCCGGTTCACCGGGACGAGGTGCGGTGTGAAGTAGCACTGCGCACGGGATCCGAGCCGTTCCAGCTCCATCCGCATCTCCGGCAGGTGACGGTGGGCGGTCCACTTGTAGGGGGTCACGACGTCGCCCACGTTGCAGTAGTGGGTGGTCTCGCTCGGACTGTTGCCCGCTCCGCTCACGCCGGTCTTGGAGTCGAAGACGACGGCAACCGCCCGTTCGGCGAGGGGTGCTGCGGCGAGCGTGGCGCCGGTGGGGAAGCAGCCGGGGTTGGATACGAAGGATGCACCCCGCACCTCCTCGCGGTGCAGCTCGGGAAGGCCGTAGGGGGCTTCCCGGTACGCGGTGTGCCGCACTCCGTAGGTCTTCTCGTAGATCTCCCGGGGAAGGCGGTAGTCGGCACTGAGATCCACCGTCCGGATGCCCCGTTCGAGAAGCTTCGGAACGTACTGCATCGCCACCGTGTGGGGCACCGCGAGAAAGGCGAAATCAGCATCGATTGTATCCGCGTCCAGGTTCTGGAACGTCAGGCCGGTCAACCCCTTCAGGTGGGGGTGGATCCGGGCAAGCGGTGTGCCTGCCAGTTTGCGGGAGGTGGCGGCCACCACCTCCGCCTTCGGATGCGCTCCCAGAAGCCGGATTAATTCGCCGCCCGTATAGCCCGAGGCGCCGATAATCGCAATTTCCATACATCAGGTTTGGCCGGCAAAAATTAATGCTTTTGGATGGCCAGGGCGTGGAGACGCTCTGCGAGCGTCTCGATCTCCGCACGGTTCTCCAGGCCTTCGAGCAGATCGGCAGGAAAGGCCTCCATGCCGTGCCGTGCGCCCGCGTACGCCCCGCAGATGAGGCCGATCGTGTCCGTGTTGCCGCCGACGCTGGACGCCAGGCGGAGCACTTCCCGCGGGTCGCGGTTGCGGCTGATCAGGTAGAGGGCGAGGGGAAGCGTATGGTAGACGGAGACGTCGTTTCCGAGGCGGCCCAGCGCCGCATCCAGGCTGATCCCCTCCTCCCCCAGATGCACGGCGGCCTGGCACTTCGCGGCGAGCAGCGGATCCTCAAGGGCCGCCCCCTTCCCGGCGAGCGCCAACGCGTTCGGCGCACCGCGGAGCGTGTGGTAGAGCAGCAGGGCCACGGCGACGCTCGCCGCATACGCCGCCGGATGGACGTGGGTCAGGCTGCAGGCCTTCACCACCCGCTCCCGCACCTCGATCAGGTCGGTGCAGGCCAGCGCGAAGGGGATGGCGACACAGATGCAGCCGGCGGTGTTGGAGTTCACCCCGCTCCCCTTCAGCCCCCGGTGCAGCATGCGGTCGCAGGCGACGGCGACGGATGCGTCGGGAAACCGCAGGGAGCCGGAGGCGTGCAGGTCCCGCAGCGATTCCGCGTGCCGGGCCTCGGTGTAGGTGGCGTCCGCCAGGAGACGAGCCACCAGCAGCATGATCTGGGTGTCGTCGGTGTACTGGCCGGGGGCGAGGTTGCCGTTGGGATGACTTCTGTACGCCCGGCGGTACTCCAGAGCGGCGGAGGCGTACCGGGGCGGATTGCTCTCCCCGGCCATTCCCAGCGCGTCTCCGATGGCAGCACCCAGCAGGCAGCCCTTCCACTGCGACAGCATCGTTATGATCTCTCCGGCTCCGGGAGATAATGGTTATTGTTCTGCAGCCATCTGATCGCTTTCCGTATTGTAGTTGGGAAAACGGAGGTTACAGTAGAGCAGTTTCCCGCATGCCATGACGGATGCTAACGGTATCTGCGTCTCCACGGGCGCATGCCGCGCGCGGGGGTGGGGGGGGGTGGGGGAGACATCGATTCTGGCATCCCCGGGGGCATCAAAACCGCCTCCGGGACGATCATAGCCCCCTGTCTATGTCACCCGATAGAAGAATCGACGGCGAACAGGTCTGAAATAACAAGTCTGCGATATGTATCCCGATCGCCGCGAATCGGAAGAAATGGAGAGATGAAAAAGGGAGAATTGAGATTATGCACGGTTCTGCCGCTCCTCAAGGATGGGGCGGGTGTGATCGGCAATCTCCCGGTACAGCCGCGGACGGTCTTCGTCCCGGATGGGACCGATCCCCTCTACGGGCTGGCGCAGGAGTTCAGGGTTTCAAATCCTCCCATCGTATTCGATGCATTCCAAGCCGATCGTTCCTTCAGGATTGTTGGTTACATTTCTACGATACTTTTATAGTTCAACAGGAATGCTCGCATGGGAGAACAGGGGGACAGTATGGCCGGATCGACGCATACCGGGGAAAAATAAGAGAGCGCAAAAAGGCCTTAACTGCTAACGAGCGTCGCATTTTCGAGGCCTCTATACAGCGGAATCAGCGGGCGCTTGAGAGATTAAGCAAGCTCTGATTTTTTCGCCTTCTTTTTTAGCCATTGCTCTATTGTCGTCATATCCTGTTCATATCTGGCGACACTCAGCATGAATGAGACCACTTCGTCTTCATTCGGCGACAATATGGTGTCCGGCCTCCCCGAGGATAGTATCGGCCACCATGAACGCTGTCCGCTTATTCCCGTCAATGAATGGATGTCGAACCCCGATGTGGTAGAGAACTGGCGCCGCTCGCCGATAGGGATCGGTTTCCCGGCTAGCCCTGTAAACCAGATAATCGAGAGTCCCAAGATTCAGGACACCGTTTGTCCCTCCAAATCTGCTGATGATATCCTGGTGGATCTCGAGGATTTTGTCAGCCGTTACGATCTCCATGCGCTCAACTTTAAGGAGCTCGGTGGTCAGGAGATAAATGGCTTTACTTTCGAATGTGCATGGCACCCAGAATCTCGTTTCTATCCTGATGGCGGCGGCGGTTTAGCAGCCCCGGCGATCTCAGGATATCAGATAGAGAGGGGGAAAAGCATGAGATTTACAGATAATAAGCAGTATCGACGGTCACCGGGGTGATGGTGGCGATCACAGGGATCCTCGCTGCAGTCATTGCAACGTTCGTGTTTGGGATGGCCGGAGACGTATCAGCAACGAAGAATGTTGCAGCAACAGCAATTGTTTCCGATAGCCAGATAATTGTTACAAACCAGGGCAGAGCAGATGCTGCAGATGTTGCCGGACTTACTGTTACTCTGAATGGTACATCCTGGGAAGAGTGCGAAGATGCAGGGGAAACGGGTGAACTCACACCATCTGTCGGATCCAAGGTGTGATTAACGAGACATACGGGCGATCAACAGACTCTTGCAGTCGTTGCCAAATGTGGCGACGGATCAGAACAGGCCCTTGGTGACGGAACCCTCCCGGCGATGACAGCCCACCCCTCCTTTTTCTCATCGCTTCAACAGAACCCAATCAACTGCCAATCCTTATCAGCACCTGCAATCATCCGGCATGAATACAAAAATTTCGAGCAG
Organism: Methanomicrobiales archaeon; assembly: GCA_030019205.1. NCBI lineage: Archaea > Methanobacteriati > Methanobacteriota > Methanomicrobia > Methanomicrobiales > Methanomicrobiales archaeon. Next base: position 102,056 of record JASEFH010000006.1, on the reverse strand, counting down.
AATATTCGCTGCCTATGGTAAAATACCCTGACATTATCCTCTTTATCAGCAAATAGCAACCCATTTATGGCTCTCCGCTCCGAAAGTGTACTACAGGAGCCCGTGTATGCCCGACCCGAAAGCCTGCCCCGATGCTATCAGATTGCTGGTTGAACGGTTCGAGTACCACCGCCCCGCGTACCTGCGCGGGCAGTACAACGAGACGCAGCTCCGCCGGGAGTTCATCGATCCGTTCTTCAGGGCGCTTGGCTGGGACGTCGACAACCGGGAGGGGCTCTCCGAGGCGTATAAGGAGGTCGCCCACGAGGATCCGATCCGGATACGCGGGCAGACGAACTACCTTGACTACTCATTCCGGATCGGGGGTGTCAGGAAGTTCATCGTCGAGGCGAAGAAACCCTCCGTGAGGCTCCGGGACGATACGGAATCGGCTCTCCAGCTGCGGCGGTATGCCTGGAATGCCGGGCTGAAGCTGAGCATCCTGACGAACTTCGAGGAGTTCGCCGTCTATGACTGCACGAAACCGATCCGGAAGGGGGATACCGCGGGGACGGCCCGGATCCGCTACTTCACCTACCGGGAGTACCCCGAGCAGTGGGAGTGGATAGAAAAAATCTTCTCCCAGAGATGCATCCTGAAGGGCGCGTTCGACAAATTCGCCGAGTCGGAGACCGATAAGAAGGGGACGATGGGCGTCGACGAGACGTTCCTCGCCGATATCGAGAAATGGCGCGATATCCTCGCCAAAAATATCGCGCTCCGCAATCCTGCCGTCACCGTCGAAGAGCTGAATATGGCCGTCCAGCTGACGATCGACCGCATCATCTTTCTCCGGATCAGCGAAGACCGGGGGATCGAGCCATACGGCACGCTGCAGCGGCTGATGGAGGGGGACCGGGTGTATGCCCGCCTCTGCGAGCTCTTCCGCCACGCCGATGATCGCTACAACTCCGGCTTGTTCTACTTCCGGGAGGAGCCGGGGCGGGGCGAATCCCCCGATGCCCTGACGCTATCTCTATCGATCGACGACGATGTGATAAAAGCGATCATCCGCCGCCTCTACTACCCCGAAAGCCCGTACGAGTTCTCGGCAATCCCCGCAGACATCCTGGGGCAGGTCTACGAGCAGTTCCTGGGCAAGGTGATCCGCTTGACGGAAGGCCACCGGGCGAAGGTGGAGGAGAAGCCAGAGGTGCGCAAGGCGGGCGGCGTCTTCTACACCCCGACCTATGTCGTCGACTACATCGTCAAGCAGACCGTGGGCGAGCTCGTCCGCGGGAAGACCCCGAAGGAAGTATCGGACATCACGATTCTCGACCCCGCCTGCGGCTCGGGTTCGTTCCTGCTCGGCGCATACCAGTTCCTGCTGAACTGGCACCGGGACTGGTACATCGAGCACCTGGTCCCGGTGATCAAGGAGAAGGGGGCGGCCTCCCCCGAAGTCAGGGCACTCCTGCCGCCTGCCCCGGAACAGCCGAAACAGCCCGGTCGGGGGAAGAGGCGGGATGCCGCACCGCAGCAACTCCCGATCTACAAGGCGGCGAACGGGACCGACTCGCGGGTGCGGAGCGACTGGAAGCTGACCACCGCCGAACGGAAGCGCATCCTCCTGAACAACATCTACGGCGTGGACATCGACCGGCAGGCCGTCGGGGTGACGAAACTCTCCCTTCTCCTGAAGGTTCTCGAGGACGAGAGCGAAGAGACCGTATCGAAACAGCTGACGCTGTTCGCCGAGCGGGCGCTCCCGAGCCTGCACGACAACATCAAGTGCGGGAACTCGCTCGTCTCCTCCGACATCTACGACGATCCCGCCTTCCAGCCCGGCATCGAGGAGCGCATGCGGATCAACGCGTTCGACTGGGAGCGGGAGTTCGCCGGGATCATGCGGCGCGGCGGGTTCGATGCGGTCATCGGCAATCCGCCGTATGTGCGGCAGGAGACGCTCGGGCAGGAGTTCAAGGAGTACGCGAAGAAGCGGTTTGCGGTCTATCATGGCGTTGCCGACCTGTACACCTACTTCATAGAGAAGGGAGTCTCGCTCCTCCGCCCCGGCGGGCAGTTCGGCTACATTGTCGCGAACAAATGGATGCGTGCGAACTATGGAAAGCCGCTCCGGGGGTGGCTGAAGCAGAAGAAGATCCGCGAGATCGTGGACTTCGGCGACCTGCCGGTGTTCCGCGGGGCGACGACCTATCCGTGCATCCTGCGGGTATCTCCCGGGCCGCCCGACGAGACGTTCCCGGTCACGCAGGTTGCGTCGCTGGATTTCCCTGATCTCTGCGAGTATGTCAGGGAGGCCAGCCGCCCGGTGAGGGTGGATGACCTGGATGATAACGGCTGGTCGCTCGTGGACGGGCGGATCAGCGCGCTGCTGAAGAAGATCCGGGGCGGCGGCGTTCCGCTGGGCGAGTACGTGCAGGGAAAGATCTATCGCGGAGTCCTTACCGGGCTGAACAGGGCGTTTATCATCGATACGGAGACGAGGGATCGCCTGATCGCCGGGGATCCAAGAAGTGCGGAGATCATCAAGCCGTTTCTGTTAGGGCGGGATGTGAAGCGGTATCAGCCTTTGAAACCTGACAAATTCCTGATTTTCACACGAAGAGGCATCAATATAAACGAGTATCCTGTGATTAAGGCATACCTCAGTAAGTTTAAACAGGAGCTGATGCCCAGACCGAAGGAATGGAAAGGAGAATGGGTAGGGAGAAAACCGGGTTCGTATCAATGGTATGAAATTCAGGATACGGTTGATTATTATAAAGAGTTTGAAAAACGGAAGATTGTTTATCCAAATATTTGTAAAAAGCCTGAATTCACTTATGATGCCGTTTCAAATTATACAAATCAAAAATGTTTCATAATTTCGATGGATGATAAATATCTCTTGGGTATTCTTAATAGTAAACTCAATAATTTTCTTTTTAAGCTCATTCTACCAAAACTTCGAGGTGGATTTTATGAACCGAGCTATGTATTTTTCAAAGATTTCTCCATCTGCACCATCGACTTCTCCGACCCCGCCGACGCCGCCCGCCACAATCGCATGGTCGCCCTCGTCGAGACCATGCTCGACCTGAACCGGCGTCTCGCCGATGCGAGAACGGAGCAGGATAAAACGTTCATCCGGCGCGAGATCGAGGCGACTGACAGGAGGATCGACGCGCTGGTGTACGAACTCTACGGGCTATCGGAAGAAGAGATTGGGCTGATCGAACGGGCAGTGCAGTAGAAAATCGATCGTATTGCCGTCAGGAAGGTATGGAAATGGGGGCACCGGCGATGAAGAGCGGGAGAAGACGATTCGGTATATTGTCGCAAATGTCCCGGAAGTGATGCCGATGCGCATGTACGAAGAGATGCAAAACCGGATGTGATCGGTTCGCAATCGGCGGGGTCGGGCGGGATCATAGGAGATGGTATGCCGATCGAGGCACCGGCGATGCCAGCGTTCGCGGGGTCCGCCCCGTCGGGCTGCTTCGCCGACGTTGGGGTAGATGCAGTCCGCACATGGGGTATCATCAGGCTACGCCATGACGGGCGTGGCACAAATGGGTCGGGGCGGGACGGATACAGGTCCCCGGGATCTGCCCTATCGTCCTGGAATTCGGGTATTTTCGAAAAATTTTTCCCTGAGGGCATGAAACGCAAATTTGTTCTCCATCTGGGCTTTTCTCCTCATGCTCACGGCGTTTGCCGCCGTCGTGCACCTCATCCGCGAGCGAAAGACGCTCTCGCGGATCCGGGTGCTTGAGATCCCGGTTCTCCGGTCGCTCGCCGTCGGGTTCGGGATCGCCGGGGTCGTCGGCCATACCCTCGCCGCGGACGAGATCGCCGCCTCGATTGGCTGGCCGGCGGGCAACCCCTTCCAGCGGGAGGTCGCGGTCGCGAACCTCGCCGTCGCTTCGCTGGGCCTGCTCGCGTACCGGTTCCGCGACTCGTTCTGACTTGCGGCGGTGGTTGCCGGGAGCGTATTCTACATCGGCGCCGGGATCGGGCACGTCAACGAGATCGTTGCCAGGGGCAACCTCGCGCCGAACAACGCCGGGATGGTCCTCGTCTACGACCTGACCTTCCCGGTCGTGGTCGTACCGATGTATGCCGGGCTCGTCGTGCTTCAGCGGAGGGCCACGGCGCGTGCGGCCCCGGCACGGGGGCAGAAGCAGCGCCTGCCCGGATGAATCGGCGCCCGCGAGCGAGGGGGGGGGCAGGCAGCGTTGCGTTTGCCTGCCATCCTCCTGACGACCGTGCCTGCCGTCGCCCTCTTCGTCGGCGAGATCTTCGTCCTCAAGGGGCGGTCCCAGCCGCCGGAACCCCGGGGCGGATCAGCACGGCGCCGCCGCCGTTTCCCGGCGCGGGTGGGCGATCCTCTTCCGCTGGGCCATGCGGTAGCCGCAGACGACCAGCACGGAGTCCCCGAACGCGGCGTCGAGGCGGGGATCCCCGCTGTCCACGTAGAGCGCCGGGGTCTCCCGCAGTTTGTGGGGGGTGCCGACGACGATGATGTTCTCGATCCCGATCCGGCGGATCACGGCGGGGCTGATCGGCTGCGTGCCCCGTCCGAGGATGAAACCCTGGGCCCCGATGGGGCTGACGATGAGTTTGGAGCGGTTTCCGTCCTCCACGAGTTCCCGGAGGGCCTTCTCGTCCAGATCCCGGGCGACGAGCCGTCCGTTCAGCACGGCATCCGCGCCAAGCAGGGTCTTCCCGATCCCGAGGCGGCGGGCGATCGCCTCCACCGTGGTGCCGGCCCCCAGGATATACAGCGTATCCGGCAGCATCACCTCGGCGATGAAGCGGGCGATCTCCTCTTTTGCCCGCTCCTCGTCCGACGATTCGAAGACGGCCTTGCCCGCCTGGACGGCGCTGGGGATATACGGGGTGCGGGCATACCCGTGCAGGCGGGTGGCGAGCACCCCGTCACGGTAGGCCTCCTCGTCCACGTCCATCACCTCGGAGTCCCGCAGGGGGGGATCGGGCAGGTCCAGGATCTCCCGCACGGCGTCCGGCGTGACGGCGAAGACGGCCGAGTACATCTTCACGCCGGCCGGGATGCCCAGGATGGGAACGGTCCGGTCCACGACGTCGAACACGTCCCGGGCGGTGCCGTCCCCCCCGCAGAAGAGGATCAGGTCCGCCCCCCTCGCCAGGAATGCGCGGCAGGCGGCCCGGGTGTCTTCGGCGGATGTGACGCGGGGCGCCGTATACGCCACGGCATAATCGGCTATGCCGGCCTCCCGCAGGGCCTCCTCGCCCATCGCCCCGGAGCAGCAGAGAAAGCGGATGCCCTTCAGTCCCCGGAGCGCCCGCACTGCGCGGCTGCCGGCCTGCGGGACCGCACCGCGGGAGAGGGCTTCGTCGACCTGCCCGTCCGTCCCCTTCAGGCCCACGGCCCCCCCCATGCCGGCGATGGGGTTGATGAGGAATCCCACGGTGCGCATGGCGGTTCAGGCGACCCGGGGGATGCGGGCGAGCGCCTGCCGGATCAGCTCCACGGGATACTCGTAATCCGCAAGTTTCCCGCCGAAGTATGCCTCGTAGGCGGAGAGATCGAAGTTCCCGTGCCCGGAGTTGTTGAAGACGATCGTCCTGGCCTCGCCCGTCGCACGGCATTCCAGCGCGGCATCGATCGTCGCCTTCACCGCGTGGGCGGCCTCGGGGGCGACGATGATCCCCTCCGTCCGGGCGAACGTGACCGCCGCCTCGAAGACCTCGTTCTGGTGGTAGGCGACGGCGCGGGCGACCCCGTCGTGGACCAGCCGCGAGACGATCGGCGAATCCCCGTGGTAGCGCAGACCGCCCGCGTGGATCGGCGGCGGGACGAAGTCGTGGCCCAGGGTGAACATCTTCAGGAGCGGGGTCAGCCCGGCCACGTCGCCGTAATCGTAGGTGTAGAGCCCTTTGGTGAGCGTGGGGCATGCGGCGGGCTCCACGGCAACGATCTCGGTGTCGGGATGCTTCCCCTTCACCTTGTCTCCCGCGAAGGGGAACGACATGCCGGCGAAGTTGGACCCGCCTCCGACGCAGCCGATGACGACGTCGGGATAGGCATCCACACTCGCCAGCTGCTCGCGGGTCTCCAGGCCGATGACGGTCTGGTGGAGGCAGACGTGGTTGAGCACGGAGCCGAGTGCGTAGTTGGTGTTCTCGTGGGTCGCGGCATCCTCCACCGCCTCCGAGATGGCGATCCCCAGGCTTCCCGAGGTGTCCGGATCCTTCTCGAGCACCGCCCGCCCGGAGGCCGTGCGGGTCGTGGGGCTCGGGAGGCACTCGGCGCCCCAGGCCTGCATCATCATCTTGCGGTAGGGTTTCTGGAGGTAGCTGGCGCGGACCATGTACACCGTGCACTCCAGGCCGAAGAGCTGGGTGGCCAGGGCGAGCGCCGATCCCCACTGGCCGGCTCCGGTCTCGGTCGCCAGGCGCTCTTTCCCCTCCTTCATGTTGTAGTATGCCTGGGCAATGGCAGTATTGGGCTTGTGGCTGCCGGCCGGGCTCACGCCCTCATACTTGTAGTAGATCCGCGCGGGAGTCTTGAGATGCTGCTCCAGGCGCCTCGCCCGGTAGAGAGGGCTCGGTCTCCAGAGGCGGTAGACGTCCAGGATCTCTTCCGGGATATCGATGTGCCGGGTGGTGCTGACCTCCTGCAGGATCAGCTCCATCGGGAAGATGGCCTTCAGATCGTCGGGCGTGACGGGCTGCTGCGTCTGCGGGTGCAGGGGCGGATCCAGCGGCGCGGGCAGATCTGCCTGGATATTGTACCACTGCCGCGGCATCTGGTCCTCACTCAGGAGGATTTTCGTCTGCATAGATCTCCTGTATGCAGTGTATTAATATATACATTATGCAACTCATGTGACTAATCAGGTATTTTTTTAATCAATACTACCGGCGCCTGCACGCCAGCGCCGTCTGCCTGCACGGATTCGCCCTTTCCGGACGCACGATCCCGGCCGGGCGGGAGAGCGTTCGGATGTGCCCGGGCCGTTTTCTCGAGGGAAAACCTTCCCGGGCCTCATATCATCCCTCGTTTGGGGAAGGAGACGCATCCAATCCAGAAAGGTATTTATATGACATTTGCGTAGTGGGTAGCGGTGATATCATTGCCAGGCGAAGAGATGCTGAAGACGACGACAGAAATCCTGGGCTCGCTCCTGTGCGCCAGCAATATCATGGGGCCACCGGTCGAGGCGGAGAACAAAGTGATCATCCCCATTGCCGGATATGGATTCGGTTTCGGCGGCGGAGACGGCCGGTCCGGAGCGAACTCCGGCGGTTCTGGCACCGGTGCCGGTGCAGCCCTCAACCCGACCGCCATCGTCGTGCTGCACAAGGATGTCCGCGGACGGGAGGGCGTGCAGCTGCTCTCGCTCCGCAAACTCAGTCCGCTGGCAGAGGCGGTGAGCGAGACGATCCCGATTGTCGTCGAGACCATCCCCAAGGTCATGGAGCAGATGCGGGGCACCGTCAGGGACGTCGCCCACGAGATGCGGGGACCGGCCTCGGAGGCAGCCCAGGCGGCGCGGGAGGCGGCCCAGGAGATGAAAGGCGCCGCGGGCGGCGAGACGGGCGAGGCGGAGAAGAAAGTAGAGACCGAATGGGAAGAGTGGAAGAAGTGAGGGTGGGCGTACCGACCCGGAGCTGCTAGTGAGCCTGCCGGACGGGATACCTACTTTTTCGCGTGACGTGAATGGACATCCTGTTCTGGATCCTGGTCGTAATTGCCATTCTCATTCTCCTATTCTGGGTTCTTTCGCTGTACGTCACCCTGCTTCCGATTGATATCAAGCTGGAGTCGGAGAAGTACGGCATTGTGGTAACGCTGGCAGTGTCGGTGATACAGGGCATCGTCGGCGTTCGTATTGTCCTGGAAGAGCAGGGCCCGACAGCGGCGCTCCTGCTAGCGGGCCGCCCCGTCTTGGAGTCGAGGCTGCCCCCCATTCTGGAAGAAGAAGCGGTTGAAGTACCTGAAAAGGTAGAGAAACCACCCGAGCCGGAGAAGCCTCTCCCGAGCATCGATGAGATCGAGTCCTCCTACACGCTTTATTTGCGGCCGAGCACCTACCAGGCCCTGGCGCATCCCGAAGCCTATCTGGCGCTGCTCTCTCCGGATACCCTGAAGGTGCTGCTGGACTCCCGGGTTCGATACCGCATCGCGAGGCTTGTGCAGGAGGTAGTGAAGTCCTTCTCGATTGAGAGGATTGACCTGAAGACGGCACTGGGCTCTGAGAATCCGGAGACTGCGGGTCTCCTCTATGGGTACGGCATGGCCGTCCGGGGGATGCTGTATGCCGTGCCCAACCTCAGCATACAGATAGATCCTCTCTTTGACAGGAATATCCTCGAGTGGCACCTTAAGACCCGGGTGCGGTTCAGCTGGCCGATTCGAATTTATATTGCGGTGCTCCGGATATTTCTCGAGCGGAAGGTTCTCGACCTCGTTCATAAGATGGTGATAGCGGGGAGTTACAATGGACAGGGTGCATAGGCTCCTCGCGGGAGAGACGGTCCATGTGGAAGAGAGGAGCCTCATCATCGTGATAGAGATGCGTATGGTGTCAGCCAACGGCGGATGCTTCGGGCAGGCAGAGCCCCACGCCCTCGTGATTCTGGATGCGGAAGAAGTCTACTTCTGCCCTTTCGTCGCGGGTCTCACGCTCGGGCAGCTGCTCCAGACCGTGCCCGGACTGAAAAACCGTATTCAGGTCGAGCTGGAGAGGCGGATCGGCCAGAAGATCCCTGCATCCGGGCGGCCTTAATTGCCATGCGTCCACAGACCGGATTCTAACATATCAGCGATGGGTGGATGGTTCCCGGATCTTCTTCAGGCGGAACCTGACGACCGTCCCCTCTCCCGGGGTGCCGGGGACCCGATCCTCCACCCAGGCCCTTCCCCCATAGCGATCCATGAGCATGCGCGTGATGGACAGGCCCAGCCCGGTCCCGGGGACGGAGGTGCTGCCCCTCTGGAATCGGTCGAATACGCGGGGTTTGAGATCGTCGGGGATGCCGGGGCCCGTATCCTCGATCGCGACATCGACCTCCTCTCCCCGGTCCTCGACCCGGATCCGTACCTGCACGGACGGCCCCCCGAACTTCAGGGCGTTTCCGATGAGGTTGGTGAAGACCTCGGGAAGCAGGTCGTCGGCGTACACGAGCAGCGGTGAACCCTGGTAGAAGATGGAGGCGCCTTCGTGATGCCGGATCTCCGCCCGGATCACGCTGTCGATATCGACTGGCCCCAGCGTTGCCTCTCCGCGGTGGATCCTGCGGATGGTGGATACGCTGCGGATGATCTCGATACTCTTCTCGACGCTCTTCTCGAGCTTCTTCGCGTAGTCGGCCAGTTCCGGACCGGCCCGCTCCCGGATCAGATCGGCATAGCCGAGAGAGACCATGTTAGCGTTGTTGATGTCGTGGACCATGATGTCCAGGTAGAGGTTGGCCTCGCGGTTGGCAGCCGCGAGCTGCTCCAGGTAGAGGTGCTCCTTGGTGTAGGCGCTGTCGAGCTGCTGCTGCAGCATCTCTTTCAAGACGGCGCTGCCGATCTCCCGTCCAACCGACTCGAGTGTTGATCTCTCGTCATCGGTGAAGGCGCAGTTCTTGCGGCTGGCGATGTTGATGGCGCCCACCACCATGGAGTGGGCCACAAGGGGGATGCTCGCGAAGGCGCGTATCCCGAACTCCTCCCGATCCGGATACCGCTCCCGGTAGTTATCGATATACAGGGGCTCGCCGTCGACGAACACCTGTCGGTAGGGTCCGGCGTGGATGTCCAGGATCTTGCCGTCGGGGACGATCCATCTGGGGAACCCCTGGTAGACCGCCAGCTCCGCCCGCGTCCGATCCCGGTCCACGAGGTAGATCATCCCGCCGTCGAATCCCAGCAGTTCGAGCGTCTTCGTGAGCGAGGTCTGCATCAGCTCGTTCAGACTGAGCGAGGAGGCGGCGGCCCCGATGATCTGGTTGATGGCCAGCAGCTGCCGGTTCCTGCGCTTCACCTCCTCTTCCGCCTGCCTGCGGGCAGTCGTATCGCGCAGCACCAGGCGGTACCCCTGGAAGGCGCCGCCGCCGCCGAACATCGGGGTGCCGCTGGTCTGGACGATCACCGTGTGGCCGTCCGCGTGGCGCATGGCGTGCTCGATGAGGGTGAACGCCTTCCGTCCGAAAGCCGCCCCGTCAAAGAACGAGGAGACCTCTTTCCGGTCCTCGGCAGCGACGAAGTCGAAGAGGGTTCTGCCGACCAGGCTCTCCTGCGGGTATCCCAGCAGATCGCGGATCCTGGGGCTGACGTAGACCAGGCGATCGTGCTCGTCCGTCTCGCAGACCACGTCGTTGATGTCCTCGATCAGGCTGCGGTAGCGCTCCTCGCTCCTGCGGAGCGCCTCCTCCTTCTCCCGGGATACGGCGAGGTTCGCCTCCAGGCTCCGCGTGGATGTGTACAGCCCCAGGACGACGAGGGAGATGCCCGCCAGCTGCAGGATCCCCTCCAGATCCGTGCTGAGGAGATCGGGTTCCGAGGTGAACTCGTCCAGGAGGTCGATCAGGAGACCCAGTGCGAACGTTCCGATCCCCACCTCGATCGTCCTGTTCTTCAGGCGGGCGATGAGAATGAAGGCGATCCCGACCCCGACCAGGAACAGCGCCTCCATGAGGATGTCTTCCCACGCGAAGGGGGGCTTCAGGGGAAGGGCGATGAACCAGAGGGGAACCATGACGATCCCGCAGGCGAGGAATATCCACCGATGAACCGCTCTCTCCGCCATGACGCCTTCTGAGAGAATTTATCCTCTGTTCGTTCATGAATTTTGTCAATTCGAGATCCAGGGCGGCCCCGTCGTGGCATCGCCGGAATGCCGGCAGGGAGCGGATGCGCCGCCCCCCCTCCGCGCGGACCGACCCGGGGGAGTCCCGGCCATCCTTTTCGAAAATGATCCCGGGATCGGCTTCCGCGTGAGATGGGAACGAGGGTGGGAGGCGATGCGCCGCCTCTCAGGGGCGGTTGCGGGCCTGCCCCGGACGCCATCCGGGCCCCTCTCACTGACGGGGGGCTGAGAGGGCATCCCCCTGGCGGGAATGGGGGACGATCGGGCCGTCGTCGAAACTCCAGAATTCGGGCTCCGCCCGCTTCATCCGGGAGAGCGCAACCTCCCTTTTATGCACCGGGGCGGAAAGGTATCGGGGGGTGTCTGCCGGGAGAGGGTATCGCGCCATACGCTCGGGCTCTCCCATGGCAGGGCGGGCGGGAGCCCTCTTCTCCCCCGGTGCAACGGATCCTGCTGCCCGGTCAGCGGAGGGCTGGATCGTGCTGGCGCCCCGGCCTGGAGCGGATCACCTATCCCCGGGCCCCCGCACCAGCGCTGTTGCGGGCAGGGCGATCGTTCGTGCCGGGATCGCGGCGGGGGCGGCGTGCCACACCCGCTGGCGGCATACCGGGGGCATCACCGCGATCCGCGCTCCCTGAGCCGTTCCGACAGATACTTGGCCAGACTGAAGAGACCGTCGGTTGTGGGATGCGTCTCGATGAACTCCTCGAAGTCGAAGACCGTGCTCCCCTGCCGCATGAGATGCGCCAGGTAGTGGAGGGAGATGGCGGCGCCCGGCGCTGCCGATGCGGCACCGCAGATCCGTCCGCTGGCAGCATCCACCATCACCTTCGCGAACCCCGTGCCTCCGCTCGGAACCGACCAGAACGAACCCGGGCCGGCCGGGGCGGGAACAGATGCCGCGATATCGGCTTCGATCCGCGGGAGAGAGAAGGCGAGATCGGTGCCCAGGCTGATGGACTGCGGAATGTGGCTGTAGTCCATCCTCCGCTCCTTCCCCAGGATGTTGTCCGCCGCGACGATCCCCTCCATGCGTGCCACGGGCGTCAGGTAGGGCGGACCGGTGACATCCCCGCAGGCGTATATGCCCTCCACGCTGGTGCGCATGCGGTCGTCCACGCAGATCTCGCCCAGGGGGCCTTTGGCGATCCCCTCGACGCACTCCGAGCGGGGCACGAGCCCGGGAGCCAGGAAGACCGCGTCCACCTCGACCCGCTCCACCGTCCCCTTCTCCTCGACGGTCACCGCACTCACCGATCCGTCGCCATCGATGGACCGGATCCTTGCATGCTCGCGGATATGCACCCCGTTCAGCTCCTTCTCCGCCTGTCTCCTCACCGCCGGATCGAGGGTCTTCAGAAACCGGCTCCGGCAGAGCAGGTGCACCTCTGATCCGAACGCGTGGAAGATGCCGGCGAACTCGACGCCCATGATCCCGCATCCGACGATCGCCATACTGCTGGGGAGCCGCTCCATGGTCGCCAGGGTGTGGGGGTTGTATACGCCGGCAAGGGAGATCCCGGGGATGTCGGGTATCCGCGGGCGGGAACCGGTGGCGATGATCGCCGCCTCCGCCTCCACCCTCTCCCCATTCACGTAGACGTCCCTGCCCTGCACGGAGCCCCTGCTGCCGTAGCGGATGGTCACGCCGGCGCCCCGGGTCTCGGCATCGAGCACGCCCTCGATCTTCTCCTGGATCTCCTGCATCCCCCGCAGAAGGCGGGAGAAAGAGACATTCGGGACCGCATCGAGGACCTGCAGATCGGCGAGCATGCGCGCCGTGCGGATCAGGCGCGCCACGTCCGAGAGAGCGCAGATCACCATGCAGCCCTGGTGCAGGCACTGACCGCCGATTCGCCGCTCCTCAATGAGCTCCACGTCCCTGCCCGCATGGGCGAGCCGCATCGCTGCGAGCCTGCCTGCCGGTCCGCCCCCGAGTATCGGGATCATGCCGTGTCAGAGTACCTCCACACCCTCGTCCATGGGCAGGGAGAGGATCTCCCCGTTGAATCCGTTGACCTCGACGATCTTCTTCCCCCGGATCTGCCATACCGGCACGTACACCATCTCCGTATCGATCCGGATATCTCTCCTCTCCGGCTTGAAAGCCTTGTCCTCGTAGAAGATCGCATCGCCCTTCTCCGTCTTGATACGGATCCGCTGGGTCAGCCGCTCCGTCAGGGCGTTGATGATACTCTCCTCCACATCCTCTTTCCGGCTCCGGGGTCCCACCAGTTCCGCATCCGCCGGTATCGCCGACATCTCCGCCGTATCCAGCGGCATCTCTATCCGCATGCCGTTGATGGCGTTGACGGCCCCGCGTTCCTCCGACTTGAAGCTGATCACCCGATCCCTGAACGGCTTCTCGCCGTCGCTCACCACGCGGTACCGCCAGTGGGGGATGAAGCGGAGGGTCGGCTCACCCTCGATACCGGCGATGCGCAGCGCCCGCCCCGCGTCCACCCGGACGGGAAGGTGCAGGACCTCGGGACCCTTCTCCCCCTCTTCCGGAATAGCGGAGATCCTGCCCCGCTCCTCCGTCCGCTGCTGATCCGCGGAGGGTTCCAGGTCGATAACCAGCCTCTGGCCCAGGATGGCGGCGAGGGCGGCTGCTCCTGCGTACCGCACGAAGTCGTCCCGATCCCAGAGGATGCAGGTATCGGCCTTCGCCCCCTCGGCGAGCGAGAAGAGCAGCTTCCTGCACACCAGCGTTCTCTCTCCCTCCTCCAGGCGGAAGTTGGTCCGATCGAACTGCTCCATCTCCTTCAAATCGTCCGAGAACATCGCGACCAGGCACATCTGGTCGCTGGAAGCCGAGAGCGCCAGAGGGTCCGCCAGCTCCTCGACCGTGAAATGGGCTGCTTCGAAAATCCGTTTCAGCGCCTCCCTTCCGGAGTTCCGCATGCCTGTATCCATCACCATTGATATTCCCGCAGGAGTATACAAGGTTTATTCTATGAGCATGGCGATAAAGAGGCGGATTTTGGCGTGTACATCGTGTTCGGACGGCACCTGTCGGAGTGGCCGATCCCGGTGCCCGGGGCCTTTGCGGAGCGGGAGGGTTGGGTGCGACGCCGTCCGCCATGTCGCGAGCGGACATGTTCGGGCATGCGCCGCTCGCGACGCGGACAGCGGGCATCTTCCGGAATCCAGCATCCCCGGGAGGGCGGAATTGACAGGGGAATAGCTATATGGAATTCGTCGATGAATAGTGTACGTGCGGATGCAGGACATGACACCCGATGCAGACCCGTGCGGGACGGGCAAACCTCTGCGGTTCATCAACAACGTGATCGAGGAGTATGCGATGCAGGTGACGTACGACCCCGCGGAGGATACCGGCAGGATCATCTACAACCTCTCCCTCATCCGGGACAAGGACATCGACTACGCGCTCTCCGTCCTGCGGCAGACCTACCGGGCGGGACTCGCCGTCAGCGACCGGGTCCGGCTCGTGCCGTCGGGGGAGACCGTCGATGGCTTTCCGGTCCCCGCAGGATGCACGGCCGTATGCACCATGTGCACCATCACCCTGGACGGGCTGCTGCTGAAGCGGGGAGTGCCCTACAACGCGATAGGGGGCGGCATCGTGGAGATAGAGTCCCGAATGCCGAAGCGTTTCGTACACTTCATCCTCTACAACAACACGACGATCGATCCCCTGGAGGTGCTCGCCTCCCAGGAGTCCACCTCCATCACGAACGTGATGCGCCGGGGAAGCGGGATGATCCTCGGGAACATGCGGGAGTGCCACATGGAGGCGGAGATGCTGGTCGGCGAGCTCCTGGACGAGCTGGACGGTCAGGGCTTCACCGGCGTGCTGGACCTTGGCGTCCCCAACGTGCCCCTGCTCGGCGTGCCGGTCAGCCCCCAGTACATGGGGATCGCGATGGTGGGGGGTACCAACCCCATGGCAGCGATCAAGGAGGGGGGGCGTCGCGTGGTGACTCGGGCGCTGAAAGGCCTGATGGATATCGAGAGCATGGAGCGCATCCAGGACCTGTAGACCTTCCGGATGCCGGGATCCGCCCGGGCGTTTCGTGCACCATCCCGGTGCGGCGGCCGTATTCAGTCTCCGGCGACGCCGCGGGCGGGTCCTGCCCGGCAGCCCGCCCGTCTCGATGAACCGCTCCCCCTGTCGCAACCGGGAGAGGATGGGCGGGGGGTGGGATCGCGCCCCCGCCGTCAGGATGCCCTGAGGGGACAGCTCCCGATCCCGGCCTCTCCGGCTGCTCCCGCCGGCTCCCCTGCAGCCTGCCCCTCCCGGATCAACCGCATCGGGGGGGGGGGCGGAGACTGGAGGAGCCGGGACAGCGCCCTCGCCCCCTGTGCATCGATCGGGCAGGACGTATCCGCTCCATACCGGATTCGGCCTCCTCCCGAAGCGCTGTCGGCCCCGAAGGTTCACCGGCTGTGAGCCCCTTCGCGCATGCCTGAAGGCGAGCCTCACGGATGCCGCTGCAGACTCGGAGGGGAGAGCCGTTTGTGCGTGCTCTTCTTCACCAGCTGGAGCACTCTCTCCTGGACCTCCGAACGGGGAATCCAGGCGTCCCTCTCCAGTTCTGCAAGGGCGGCGTCGATGTCGGCATAGGAGAGGCCCAGTTCCCCCTCGTCGGTCTGCCCCTTCCAGAGGCCGGCCGACGGGGCCTTGGAGCGGATGCGGTCCGGTATCCCGAGATCTTCTGCCAGCGCATAGACCTCTGTCTTGTAGAGGTGCAGGATGGGCTGGAAGTCCGCGGCGCTGTCCCCGTACTTGGTGGTGTAGCCCAGCATGTACTCGCTCCTGTTGGACGTGCCGCAGACGAGACGCTCTTCGCGGTTCGCGAAGTAGTAGAGCAGCGCCATGCGGATCCGCGCCATCAGGTTCCCCGCCAGGTAGGGTGTATCCGAGAAGCCCGGGACCGCCCGGAACGGCTGCAGCATCGGTTCGATCGGGATCTCCTTCCCGGCGATTCCGAGCTGCCGGCAGAGGTCGCGGGCGTCCTGCAGATCCTCTCCTGCGGTCACCGCGCTCGGCATCAGGAGCCCGAGCACGTTCTCGCCCCCGATGGCGCGGGCGGAGAGCGCCGCCGCCACGGCGGAGTCCACTCCTCCGGAGAGACCCACCACGATGCCCCTCTTGCCGCTATCCCAGAGGGTATAGCGGATCATCTGCTCGATCCTCTCCGCCTGGCAACGCATATCGCAGATCATGGTTTCTCCTCCTAGTACATCCTGATGAATCTTTTCAGGGTCTCGTTCCTTCCCAGTACAATCACGGTGTCCCCCGCCTCGATCCGGGTGTCGGAGGGCGGCCTGACCAGGGCTTCCCCCTCCCGCTCGATCCCGAGCACTACTGCCCCGCTTCTCCGCTCCACCTCCCCCAGGGAGGCCGGGAGGTGACGCTGGACCTGTTTTCCTATCACCTTCCGCCGATCGGGGAGATCGAGGAGCACGGCGACCCGATCGGAGAGCGCGATGCTGGCGATCACCTCCCCCCGATCGCCGGGAGAAGCGCCACGTAGTCCGCACCGGCCCGGTAGAGTTTGTCCACCGACACCGGCTGGTTGGCCCTCGCCAGGATGCGGAGGGATGGGTTCAGGTTCCTGGCCATCAGGGTGGTGAAGATGTTGACCGTGTCGTCGTTGAGGGCGACGACGCAGATCTGTGCGTCCTCGATGTTCGCCATCCGCAGAATCTCTTCGTCTTCGGCGTTGCCGATGATCTCGTTCACCGTGTACTTCTTCCTGTCGACCACGACGCAGCTGACCCCGGCGGATGCCAGTTCCTGATAGGCAGCCCTTCCCACGTCCCCGAACCCGGCGATGAGCGCGAGCGGCTGTTTCTGCACCTCGGATGCGAACTCTTCCCGAATCAGGCTCTCCACGGCATCCATCCTTCCCAGGGCATAGAGCATGGTGGTGGAGTCGATGGGGTCATCGACTCCCGGATCCGCGACGAACCTGCCGTTCTTCCAGTAGGCGAGGATGTAAACGGCATACCTCTCGAGGAGCGCCAGCTCCCGGATCGTCTTTCCTGCCGCCCGCGAGTCGGCGCTCACCGGTATCTTCACCAGTTTCAGCAGGGAGGTCTGCCCGTTTCCGACCGAGAAGGGGGCATGGAGGGAGTCGAACACGGCGTCCATGCGGGATCCGATCGCCGCGTGCCGTGCGAGTATCTTCCCCGTGAAATTCTTCGGGGAGAGGACGATGTCGGCGCCAGCGTACCGCAGGTAGCGGTCGAACGCCAGATCGTCCACCACGGCAAGGATCCTCCCCCGGGCGCTCTCCCGGATGCCCAGGATCACGTTCGCGGACACCCTCTCATCCCCGCCCACCACGGTTATTGCGGCCTTCCGCACACCTGCATGCTCCCAGGTGCGGGGATCGGCGTACGAACCCCATACGACATGCGCTGTATCCCGGTACTCTCGAACGGCCTCCTGTGCAGCCTCTTCGCTCTCTTCCACGATGACGATCTCCGTATCCGAGATCTGCAGGTTCTCGATGACCTCCCGTGCGAGCTCCCCGAAACCGACCAGGATCACGTGCCCCTCCAGCGCGACCGGCAGCCTCTGCGGCGGCGTGGGGGTGATGATGGCGGTGAGGTAGGGCTCCAGCAGCAGGGGGATGAACATGAAAATGTTCAGGATGCCCGTCACCATCACCAGGATGGAGAAGATCACGGTGATCTGGCTCGAGAAGGGGAGCAGATCGCCGTAACCCACCGTCGTGATGGTCTCCATGACGAAGAGCAGGGATTGGGGCAGGGTGATCGCCTTCCCCTCCAGGACGGGGTAGATGGCATGGAAGACGATGGTGTAGACGACGATCTGGGCGATGAAAAGGGAGAAGTAGAGGGCCAGCCTCCGCTGGCGGAGGGTGAGCATCACCTTCCACCAGACCCGTCCTCTAGGCACTCCGACGCACCTCGTCCAGGATCCGGCAGGCCCTGCAGACGATCCCGCAGGGTTCCCCGCAGCGCTCGCAGATGCGGATCGCCTCCGCCTCCCGTTCTCCCCGGCGGAGTTCATCGCCCAGCCGCAGGAGCGAGTGCTTGGTCGAGGGGTGGCGGTAGGTGAAGGCGTTCAGCATCTCGCGGATCTCCGTGCGGAGTCCGCTCTCCGCGTAGGGGCACCGCCGCATGTCGTATCCTTCCAGGTGGAGGAGGGCGTAGAGCGCCACCTCCTTCTCCGGTATGGCCCGAAACGGCTTGATCCGGGGGACGAACTCCGGATGCGGCTGCTCCGCCCGCGTGAGCCTTCCGGCATCCCCCCGCAGCACGTTCATCAGCACCGTCTGCGCCTCGTCGTCCAGGTTGAATCCGACCGCCAGTTTGGTGGCGCCGTGCTCCTTCGCCGCCGTATTCAGGCTGCGCCGCCGGAGCACCCCGCAGTAGGAGCAGGCCCGCTCCGCTCCCCGCGTCCGCACGATCTCGTCGAGCGTGGTGCCGAACTCCTCCCGGAACGAGATGCACGTCCACTCCACCGACAGGGACTCGGCGATCCGCCGTGCACACGCGGGATCGCGGTAGGAGCAGATGCCCTCGTCCACGGTGACGGCGAACAGGCTGACGTCGCGGCGCTCCGAGAGAAGTTTGTTGAGGAAGTAGAGGAGTGCGCTGCTGTCCTTCCCCCCCGAGAGGCCCACCGCGATCCGATCCCCGGGAGCGATCCAGCGGTGGCGGCGGATCTCCCGTTTCGCCCTGCTCTCGAAGTCGGCTTCGAAGTGCATCTCGCAGAGGTGCTGGCCGGAGTAGGGCTGGAAGACGACCGCGTCGCGGGAGTCCCTGTCGCACTTCATAGGTTCCGATCAAGTTTATCATCTGTCTACATAAAGAGTCTATGAACGGATGCCAATTTCTGCCGAGGACGTTCGCGCTCTCCACGCCTACGACCTCCGTATCCTGCGCGCGCTCGAGCGGCTGATGAAGCAGTACCAGTGGGTGCCCGTCGACGACATAAAGAGGGTGACGCGGTTCTCCGAGTCCGAGCTCCAGTATCGCCTCGGGAGGCTGATCGATCGGGGGATGGTGCGGAGCGGGGACGTGGGCTACGGCGGATACGCCCTGGTCTTCGGCGGGTACGATGCGCTCGCCCTGCACGCCCTGGCGAGCCGCGACACGATCCGTGCTCTCGGCTCCAAGATCGGGGAGGGGAAGGAGTCCGTCGTCTACGAGGCGATGGGTCTCGGGGTGGTGGTGCTGAAGTTCCACCGCGTCGGGCAGCGATCGTTTCTCTCCCCACGGGTGACCCGGGGCTACATGCCGGAGTCGGGCCACTGCCCCTGGATCTTCGCCTCCGCCCGATCCGCGGAACGGGAGTACGAAGCCCTGAGGCGGCTTCACCCCCGCATCCGCGTGCCGGCGCCCATCGACCGCAACCGCCACGTGGTGGCGATGTCGCTGATCCGGGGGGCGAACCTCAACCGCTCCGTCGTCGAGGATCCGGAGCGGGCGCTCTCCACGATCCTCGGCATGGTGCGGGAGGCATACCGCTGCGGCGTGATCCACGCCGACCTCTCGGAGTTCAACGTCATGGTCGACGGCGAGGATTACTGGCTGATCGACTGGCCGCAGTGGGAGGAGGTGTCCCACCCCAATGCGATGGCGCTGCTGGAGAAGGACGTGGGCACCATCCTCGGATACTTCGGGAGGAAGTACGGCATCGCGTGGTCTCTTCAGGATGCAATGGCGCAGGTGATCGGGTGAAGGTATTCGGCATCGACGTGATTCGGGGTTCGGTGCGGTCCCACTCCCGCCGCCCCCAGTACGCCCTCGTGCGCATGGAGGACGGGGAGATCGTGGGCGAAGAGGCGGTCACGCTCTTCCGCCTCCAGCGCATGCTCTCCGCGGAGAAGCCGGACATTCTCGCGGTGGACAGCATTCAGGAGATCGCCGGGGACCAGAATGCGCTGGTGGCGTTCATGGAGACCCTCCCTCCGCCCACGCGGCTGGTGCAGGTGACCGGCGGAGAGCGGCTGGAGTCGCTGGGCAAAGTCGCCGCCCGCTACAACATCCGCTTCAACCGCTTCGATCCGTATGCGGAGGCCCGGGCCGCCGCGCAGATCGCCTCCCGGGGAGGGGGCTGCGAAGTCATCGCCTTCGAGAACGTGAGCGAGATCGCGGTGAGCCGCCACCGCTCCATCGGAAAGGGCGGCTGGAGCCAGAACCGCTACGTCCGAAAGATCCACGGGGCGGTGCAGCAGAAGGCACGGGAGGTCGAGACGCAGCTGGTCGCTGCCGCCCTCAAGTACGAGAAGAAGGAGGCGAAGGCCTTCGGGGGCTCCAGCCGCGTGACGTTCCAGGTATACGCCCCCCGCGAGGCGATTCCGGTCCATACCTGCCGCGGCACGGACGTGCAGGTCCGCATCCGCGGAAAACGCCTCAACCGCATCCTGTACCGGGCGATGAACGGGAAGCCCCGCTACCTGATCGTGGGGATGGATCCCGGCACCACCACGGCGATCGCGGCTCTCGATCTCGACGGCAACCTGGTTCACCTGCACAGCTCGCGGCAGACGGGGATGTCGGAGATCGTCGAGCGGCTCTACCGCATCGGGAAACCCCTCGTGGTGGCATCGGACGTGCATCCGATGCCGTTCTCCGTGGAGAAGATCCGCCGCGCCTTCAACGCCGTGGGCTACACGCCGCGGCAGGACAGGAGCGTCGAAGACAAGCTCGAGTTCACGGCGGGATACGCCTACGGCAACATCCACGAGCGGGACGCCCTCGCCGCCGCCGTCGACGCCTACCGCCAGTACAAGAACAAGTTCCAGAACGTGGTGAAGAGGGTGCCTCCGGGCTACGATCTGGACGAGGTGCGGGCCGGCGTGATCCGGGGCCAGTCCATCGATCAGGTGCTCGGGGATATGGGCGAATCTGCAGCTCGGCCGGAGGAGAAGGCGCCGCCCGTCGTCGCCGAGCAGAAGACGGACGAGCGGCTGATCCTCCTCGACGGTATGGTGAAGCGCCTGCGGGGGTTCGTGCAGGAGCTGCAGGAGGAGCTGCAGCAGAAGGATGCGGAGATCGCACGGCTGCGGAAGCAGATCCGGCGGGAGCGATCCGCGGCCGCCCGGAAGCGGAGAAGGGACGAGGAGCTCGAACGGCAGGACGCGATCGTCCAGGGCCTGAAGACCCGGCTGCGGCAGGAGGAGAAGCACAACCGAAGCCTGCGGAAACGTCTCGCACGGATGAAGGAGGTGGCCGAGATCCGGCGGGACAGCGATTCGGTGGCGGTGAAGGTGCTCCCCTCGCTCACCCGGGACGGCATCCGCCAGCTCGCCGCGGAACTCGGCATCCAGGACGGCGATGTCCTGTTCGTGTCCAGAACGGACGGCTGGGGAAGGAGCGCGGTGAAGGAGCTGTCCGACGCCGGCATCCAGGCGCTGATCGTGGGGGACGCCTCCCTGCAGCAGACGGATCCCCAGCTGTGCGCCGTATTCCAGGAGTTCCAGGTGCCTCTGCTGAACGATCGCTCTCTTGAAACCCAGATCCGGGGAAAGGTGGGGATCGTCGACAGAACGCGGCTCTCGGGTGCGCTGCACGAGTGGGAGGAGCACCAGAAGAGGCGCGAACGCGAGAAGAAGACGGCGATGCTCGACTACATCTTCAAGGAGTACCGCAGCGAGCGGGAGAAGGAGGCGCGGCGCAGTGGATGACCGCACGCTGCTGGCGTCGATCCGGGATGTCGTCGGGATCGAGCATACCGAGGACGACTGCGCGGTCCTCCCCTGCGGGGATGTCTGCATGGTCGCCACCGCGGACATGGTGCACGAGACGACGGACTTCCCCGCCGGCATGACGGACTGGCAGCGGGGCTGGATGGCCGCGGCCGTCACCATCAGCGACATCGCCAGCATGGGGGCGAGCCCCTGCTACCTGCTCGCGGCGGTCGGCCTGGACCGCTCCGAGAGGCTACGCCCGATCATGCAGGGGGTGCGGGACTGCTGCGAGCGGTTCGGCGCCGCGATCGTCGGCGGCGACATCGACTTCCATGCGGAGCTGACGATCGTGACCGCCGGGCTGGGGATCGTGGAGCCCCGCCACCTGGTCCGGCGGCGGGGTTCGCGCGTTGGGGACCTGATCTGCATCAGCGGCGTTCCCGGCAGGGCGGAAGCGGCGCTGCTGGGATACACCCGCCACGAGCGCGCCCTCTTCGAGCCCCAGCCCCGGGTCGCCGAGGGGAGGGCGATCGCACGGGCGGGCGCCACGTCGATGATGGACATCAGCGATGGTCTCGCGCTCTCTCTCTACGATCTGATGGAGGTGAACGGCTGCGGCTACCGGATCGATCTGGAGCGGCTGCCGCTGCCGGAGGGCGTGCCTCGGGATCTGGCGACGGATCTGGCCCTCTACGGGGGCGGTGACTACCACCTGCTCTTCACGATCCCGCCGGAGCGGATGCCGGTCGCCGGCATCGAGCAGTACTGCATCGGTACGGTGGCAGCGGAGCCGGGCGTGAGCGCCGGTGGGCGCACGCTCGAGAAGAGGGGGTACCAGCACCGCTGGACCGACTCTGCGTGAGTGCCGACGCCCGGGCATGCGCCGGGCGTGCCCCGAACCCCGGATGCCGCCGATCGTTCCCGACGGATGCGGCACGGTCCTTTCTGCCGATCTTCCGGGCTGAAAGCGTCCGCCACCGGGATAAGCTATAAATAGCAACACGGGATCAGGATACCTGTCGGTCGGACGAACCGATGGGGGTACGGAGGATGGTCTTACTCGAACTGGCGATACTGTTCTTCATTCTGGCAATCATAGCCGCGGTGCTCGGAGCACGGGGCGTTGCGGGAATGTCCTGGTCGATCGCGAAGTGGCTCGTCATCATATTCATCATCCTGGCGATTATATCGTTGGTGCTATAGCATTCTCCGCTGCAGCGGGGGGGGGACAGCCCCCCTCTCCGGGTATGCCGGAGGCTCGAACGCATGCTTTCCTGACGCGGTAGCGGCGGCATCCGGGTGCGGCGGAATTCCTTCCGGAGGTCATCGGGAGCCCCTTCCGGTCTTTTTTCCAATTTTATTATTTATGATTTTCTTTTTGATTATAATTTATTATTTCTATTTATTCTAAAAAAATAATCTAAATATCATCTAATGCATTCTTTGGACTAAATAATAATTTTTTATTATTTAGTAAATCTTTATATACAAAATTTTTAAATGAAAGGTTAGAACGATTCTGCCTGTTCGTTCGGCGATTCGATCCATCATACGTCTCCCAGGAGGAATCAAACGATTTATGACGTCCCGTTCGGCAATCATCCGGATTCGTCCCGTCGTCATGGCAGTGCTGCTGGCATTCTTTGTCGCCGCTGGCGCTGCGGCATCCGCCGTCGCTGACGGCCGTGAGATGGGAGAGGTCCAGAAGGCGCAGCCCCATCCCGAGTTCGCACGGTACATGCAGGACAGGGGGCTGATCCGAACCGATCTCTTCCAACCCGCTGAGCAGACGCTGGGGTACGTCCCCTCTCCCGTGGACCTCTCGCACACGGAGGGGAGGAAGATCCCGCCGGGGCGATTGAAGAAGAGCCTCGAGAGTTCGGCTGCGACGCAGGACGACAGCAGCTATATCATCGTCGATGCGGCGCCGCCATCCTACGACCTACGCGAACTCTCCCGCGTCTCCCCGGTCAAGAACCAGGGCTCCTGCGGGAGCTGCTGGGCGTTTGCAAGCTACGGGTCGCTCGAGTCCGTCCTGCTGCCGCAGGAACTCTGGGACTTCTCGGAGAACAACCTCAAGAACATGCACGGCTTCGATATCGCACCCTGCTCCGGCGGAAACTCCGCGATGGCGGCCGCATACCTGACACGCTGGAGCGGACCCATCCTTGAGGCCGACGATCCCTACTCCACCTCGACCACCTCTCCGAGCGGCATCCCCCCCGTCAAGCACGTGCGCGAGGTCTTCTACATCCCCGCCCGCGGGGGGCCTCTGGACAACGAGAACATCAAGCTCGCCCTCCAGAACTACGGCGCTGTCTACACCACTCTGTACTGGAGCAGCACGTACTACAACCCCGCGGCGGCTGCCTACTACTACAGCGGAACCTCGGGCTCGAACCATGCCGTCGCCATCGTGGGATGGGACGACACCTTCGACAGGAACCGCTTCACGCCGGCAGCGCCGGGCAACGGGGCCTTCATCGTGAAGAACAGCTGGGGGAGTGCCTGGGGCTCGGGCGGCTACTTCTACGTCTCCTACTACGACTCCCGGATCGGGAAGAGCAATGCCGTCTTCGTCGGGGAGGATACCGGTACGTATGGCACCGTCTACCAGTACGATCCCCTGGGATGGATCACCAGCATGGGGTACGGCACGGATACGGCATACTTTGCCAACGTATTCACGGCTGCTGCCGACGAGCAGATCGCCGCGGTGGGTTTCTATACCCCTCAGGTGGACTCTGCCTACCGGGTCCTCGTGCACGTCAGCCCCACGGCCGGCCCGATCAATGCAACCGGTCCTGCCGTGGACATCGGCGGCACCATCCCCATCCCGGGCTACCACACCATCGATCTCCCCGAGGCGATCCCGGTGAAGGCGGGCCAGAAGTTCTCCGTTGTGGTCGGGCTCCAGACGCCCGGCTACAACTACCCCATACCCCTCGAATCCCCTTACAGCGGATACTCCAGCCGCGCAACGTCCCATGCAGGCGAGAGCTATGTGAGCCGCACCGGTGCGTCCTGGAGCGATCTCGCCAGTTACTACAGCAACAGCAACGTCTGCCTGAAGGCCTTCACCGCCGATGGCAGTGCGGCGCCGCTGCCTGCGCCCACTCCCACCCCCACTCCCACGCCCGCACCGACCCCGACACCCTCTCCGACCCCGACACCCACCCCCACTCCCACGCCCGCACCGACCCCGACTCCCTCTCCGACCCCGACACCCGCACCGACGCCGACACCCGCACCGACCCCGACACCCACCCCCACGCCGGCTCCGACTCCGCAGCCCACGCCTGAGCCCACGCCCGCAGCACTGGACGCGGGATTCAGCGCATCCCCATCCACAGGCGCGGGTCCGCTGACGGTTCAGTTCATCGACGAATCGACAGGCTCGCCCACCTCCTGGTTCTGGGAGTTCGGCGACGGCGGGACATCGACGGAGCAGAATCCCGTGCACACGTACACCGCACCGGGGTCCTATACGGTGAGGCTGACCGTGAACAGCGACGTGCTGGCCGCCCGCCCTGGCAGCGACCCGCAGTCGGACTCCGGCACCAGCACAGAGGTAAGAAAAGCCTATATCAAGGTGAGAAAGAAGTAAGGCCGCTCCTCTGCCCTGCTTCTGCACCTTTCTGCGCCCGCTGATGCCCGGGCGGCGAGATTCCGTGCAGCTGCCCGCCCGGGATCCCGCAGATGCGGGATGGCGGATTCGACGGAAACCTCATCCGTTCGCTCTCTTCAGGTTCGACGGGGGGATCCATGGTGCGGCAGGCATGGTCCGCCCCGCACCCTCCTCAAGGGGCGCCGGTTCCTGTCACCACGCTTCCGACGGCGCATCTCGGGAGAATGCGAGCCCGCCCCGGGGTGAACGGCACCCGGGCGGGCTATCGGTGGATTGCGGAGCCCTCCCGATCCCGTCCCGGGATGCCGCATCGCGCACGGCGCGGATCTCGATCCCCTTCTGGCGGCATCCGAAGCCGGCTCACGGGGGAGAATGTGCGCGGAGGCGCGGGCAGCGTGCCGGGCGGGCGGCGAGATCGGCCCGGTCAGCGCGGCACGCCGGGGTGCACGACCGAACCGCTTGGTGTCCGCTCATGGGCGAGGCGGAGGGCTGTTCGGATCGTCCGGGGGATTCCCCAAGAGCCGCCGCTCCCCGGGCACTGCCGGCAGCGGAAGCTCCCGATCCGAAACCGTGCAACAAGAAGTGGACCGAGCGGGAATTGAACCCGCGGCCTTTCGGATGCGAACCGAACGTTCTACCACTGGACTATCGGCCCACGCGAACTTATCCTCTCGCTCCCGATGGATGCGGCCCGGCGAGCGCGTCCGCCCCGGGGTCTAACAGCCCGGATGCAGCATACTAAGTTTCAGCCAAGGAGATATAGTTGTTACTGATCCTTCATCCTGTCCCCTCAGCAGCCGGTTGAACGAAGGATCGCCAATCACGGTCTCTCATTTTCGCAGGAGTGCAGCCCTGCTGAACAGAATGGGCGGGGATTCAAGGCCCGTGAAACCCGCGCGCATCGCGGCACTGACCGTCTCGTCGAACTCGTTGGCGCCTACAGGGAAATATGGCTCCGCGATGAGAAGAAGACCGCCGGGACGCGTGATACGAAAGATTTCTGAAAGCATCCTCTCGATATCGCCGGTCTCGTGCAGGACGTGGAAAGCCAGGG
Source organism: Methanomicrobiales archaeon (assembly GCA_030019205.1). Taxonomy (NCBI): domain Archaea; kingdom Methanobacteriati; phylum Methanobacteriota; class Methanomicrobia; order Methanomicrobiales; species Methanomicrobiales archaeon. Next base: position 75,908 of record JASEFH010000006.1, on the reverse strand, counting down.
TGAATGAGACGATGGGCGGCATCTCCAGATCCAGGGAATCGCTCCTGGTCCTGTGCAACCGCATGCGGGACAAAAGCCCCTCCTCTTCTGCGGCTCTACGAAGGTGTTCCAGCATCTCCTCCTGCACATCGGCAGCGATGACCATTCCGCCCGCCCCGACCAACCGGGCTATCGGGAGGGAGAAATATCCGGGGCCACAGCCCAGATCCAGAACGGTGTCGCCCTTCTGGATGAAACGACCGAGCAGGCGCACCGGAGGGTTGACAAGGCTTCGGAATCGGCCCATAAGCCTGCCGGCGCGTGCAGCCGGAAATACTCTGTGCTTCCCTGCCATCGGTTACTCAGTAAAGGCTTCTCTCTTCTTAAAAGCGCGGCATTCCAGGATCCGCGGGCCTTAGACAGCAGGAAATGCAAAATTTCGCTAAAAAGAATAACTTCAGAGAATGATCTCGATGTCGAGCTTCTCTGCGAGCTCCTTGTAGCGGTTCCGGATCGTGACCTCGGTCACGCCGGCGACCTCGGCGACCTCGCGCTGGGTGCGCCGCTCCCCGCCCAGGATGGAGGAGATGTAGATCGCCGCGGCGGCGACGCCGGTCGGCCCGCGCCCGCTGGTCAGCTCGCGCTCGCCGGCCTGGCGCAGGATCTCCACGGCCCGGCTCTGCACCTCCCCCTTCAGCCCGAGCCCGGAGCAGAAGCGCGGCACGTAGTCGATCGGGGACGTCGGCAGGAGCTTCAGCCCCAGCTCGCGGGAGATGAAGCGGTAGGTGCGGCCGATCTCCTTTCTCGACACCCGCGAGACCTCGGCGATCTCGTCCAGGGTGCGGGGCACGCTGCACTGCCGGCAGGCGGCGTACAGGGCGGCTGCCGCCACGCCCTCGATGCTCCTTCCGCGGATCAGGTTCTTGTCCACCGCATCCCGGTAGATGACGGCAGCGGTCTCGCGGACGTTCCGGGGCAGACCGAGGGCGGATGCCATCCGGTCCAGTTCGGAGAGGGCGAACGCCAGGTTCCGCTCCGTTGCGTTGGAGACCCGGATCCGCCGCTGCCACTTCCGCAGGCGGTAGAGCTGCGCACGGTTCTTGCTGCTGATCGCCCGTCCGTAGGAGTCCCGGTTCCGCCAGTCGATCATGGTGGAGAGACCCTTGTCGTGGATGGTGAAGGTCATCGGCGCACCGACACGGGATCGCTTGATCCTCTGGTCGTGATCGAAGGCGCGCCACTCGGGACCGCGGTCGATGAAGTCCTGATCGATCACGAGACCGCAGTTCTGGCAGACGAGCTCCGCGCGTTCGTAGTCCTGCACGAGCTGGCGACTGCCGCACTCGGGGCATACGGTCTCGCCGAACTCCTCGCTCTTTCTCTCAACCTCTTTTGCCTGCTTCTGGCGTTTGCGGAGGGCTTCCCGCTCGCTCTGCAGGATCTTGACTTTCTCCATTTCTTGCATCGTATTCACCAGCTATTTTGCAAACAACTTCTCACCGACCGGCACACTGCACGGTTTGTAGCACTTTATCGCAGCATACGGGGCAGAGATGTTTCCGAATACATCCACCAGCCTTCCCACGGGTTTCATGCGTCTGTCGATCACTTCGCTGTAAAGGCGGGGCAGTTGCGCAGCGCTGAGGCGTACGAGTATCGTGCGGTTTCCACATGAACTCAGAACGCGACCAACAAGTCTCACCGCATAACCTCTCGAGAAGTCTGCCGTTTGAAACGATATTTATATATGAACTTTTCTAGTATAAAAATATATCGTCAAATTATAAATATTAGTCTCGCGTTTCGAGGAGCCTATCGATATTTAAAGATAGCGCGCTGCGCACCTCCGAATCCGTCATCCCGGCACCCATCGCCACCCCCTTTCGCGCGCGCTCGTCCAGGAGATCCGAGGGGGCATGCGTATCGGAGTTCACCACGAGCGTGCAGCCCGCCTCGCGGGCCATGCGGACCACGTGTCCGTTGGCGCGGTTATGCCCCCCGCGGGACGTGATCTCCAGGGCGACGCGGTGTTCGGCGGCGAGGAGCGCGTCGTCCGCCGTGATCAGCCCGGGGTGCGCCAGAATGTCGACGTACGGCGTGCTGCACGCCGCACGGTTGGTTCCCGGGGCCACGGGCTCCACCAGGGTCTCCCCGTGCACCACCACCAGGTCGGCACCCTCGGCTCTGGCGCGCCGCGCCAGGACCGGGATGAAGGGCGGCGGGACGTGGGTGATCTCCACACCGGTCAGGAGCCGCACCCCGCATCCGGCCGCGAGCTCACGCACCTCGGACAGCGCCCGGATCACCGCGGAGAGGTTGGAGGTGTCCACGTGGTCGGTGATGGCGAGGGTCGTGTGGCCGAGGACGGAGGCGCGGCGGACGAGCTCGATCGGGAGCATCTCGCCGTCGGAGAGGGTGGTGTGCGTATGGAGGTCGTACTGGCCGCTCATCGCTTCCCCTCGATGCAGCGGGCGATTCTCCGGATCAGCGCCTCCTTCCCCTCGCTCCAGACGACGACCAGCCGCCCTTCGCGGCGGGTCCAGTGGGCGGGGTGCGGTTTCTGCTCGATCCGGTACTGCAGGCGGCACTTCTTCGCAGCCTTCTCGAGATCCACGAGCGTCGGACTCTTCACGCCCAGGGAGCGGGGCACCCGCCTCCCCTCCGAGCGCGCGAGCGCACTGTCGAAGTAGCAGGGATACAGGATGCGCTCCCCGCGCATATCCTCCTTCATTGCTGTACTCTGGGTGCGGTGAACCTATAAACCGATTCATGCGAAATAGTACAGTATGCACCACGTCGATGTGCGGATCGAGAAGGATATCTACGAGGTCAATAACCGGATCGCCCGGGCGAACGCCGATCTGTTAAAGAGCCACGGCGTGCGGGCGTTCGATCTGCTGGGGGCGATCGGCTCCGGGAAGACCGCGCTCATCGAGAGGCTCTTTCCCCTGCTCCGGGCCCGGGGGCTTCGGGCGGGTGCGATTGCCGGCGACGTCTACGGCGACGACGATTTTCAGCGGCTGCGATCGCTCGGCATCCCGGCCGTGAATGCGAACACCGGCAGGGAGTGCCACCTGGATGCGCATATCGTGGAGCATGCCCTCGCGGATCTGCCGCTGCCGGAGATCGACATCCTCTTCATCGAGAACGTGGGCAACATGATCTGCCCCACCGACTTCAAGCTGGGTGCGGAGAAGCGGATCGTGGTGGTCAGTTCGACGGAGGGGGACGATGTGGTGAACAAACATCCGATGATGTTCCGGGACTGCGCCATCGGGGTGATCAACAAGATCGATCTGGCCCCCCTGGTGGGCGCCAGCCTCGATCGGATGGAGGGGGATATGCGCCGCTACAATCCGGCGATCCAGGTCTTCCGCACCAACCTGAAGAGCGGGGAGGGCGTCATCCCCCTGATGGACGCCATCCTGTCGTAGGGCTGCGGGGCATCCTTTCCCTTCTTTCCCGACGGATTGCGGTCGGATCCGGGGGGCGGCCCTTCTCCCCCGGGAGCGGCGGCGAACGGCCCTCGCGGTCTCCGCGGCGGATGGCGGCCGCGCATTGCGGAGCTGACCTGCGGGACGGGTCCTCTTATAGGGATGGAGAGCGGAAGAGGGTGGCGGTTCCCATGAACAGGAATACCCTCGTAACCGTTGCGGCGGCACTTGCCGCTGTCGGGATTGCGGTCGGGATTCTCCTCGCCCTGCAGCCCGATGCGGGACCTCCGTCCCCGGCTGCACTCCGGACCGGCGTCCTCGCCCTTCCCGATCCGGTGCGCGATAGCGGAACATCCGTGGAGGAGGCGCTGTACCGGAGGCGATCCGTGCGGTCGTACCGGGAGGAACCGCTGACCCTCGGAGAGGTGGCCCAGCTCCTCTGGGCGGCGCAGGGAGTCACGGATCCGGCGCTCGGGCGCCGCACCGCCCCGTCGGCAGGAGCTCTCTACCCCCTGGAGACGTACCTGGTGGCGGGAGATGTGCAGGGTCTGCCCGACGGTATCTACCGCTACCGCCCGCAGGAGCACGCCCTGGAGATGGTGGCGGACGGCGATCGGAGGGAGGAGCTCTACCGGGCGTCGGTCAGTCAGGAGGCGGTGCGGGATGCCCCCGCAGCGATCGTCCTCTCCGGTGTCTACGATCGGACGACGGTCAAGTACGGCGAGCGGGGCATCCGGTACGTGCATATGGAGGCGGGGCATGCGGCGGAGAACGTCTACCTCCAGGCCGAATCGCTCGGTATCGGGACCGTGACGATCGGTGCGTTCTTTGACGGGGAGGTCGTGCGCCTGCTGCGGATGGAAGAGGGCGAGAATCCGCTGTACGTCATGCCCATCGGGCGGCGGTAGGGAGCACGCTCCCTCCGATACAGGTGTCCGGCCTGGAGGGTGCAGGCCGGGGATCTGTCTCGATCCCGCCAGATCCCTCACCAGAGTCTCTTTCCCGGTCGATCCCCGTGGCGATCGGGCGGATCCCGCCCGATCCCCCGTTGCCCCGCGGGCGGATCCGGGCCGTGTATCCGGGGGAAGGGGGATCCGTCGTCCTGACCAGCCGCACCCGGAGGGATCCGGTGGAGGCATCAGCGCACGGCCTGCAGACGCGAGGGGGACCGGGGGGTTCTCCCGGGACTCCTACGGACGGGCTCCCCGCAGCATCCCGGAGTCGGGCGCGATCGCTGTGCGGGGCCCGGGCGTTCGGATCGTGGATCCCGCGCAGATCGAGCCTGTATCTTCCCGGAATCCCGGGGATTCCGCATCCCAGCGGGGGTATCCCGTGCAGAGGCGGGATCAGGCGATGGGGGCGCTCCGCTTCCCGATTCCGTCCCATCGGTGCAGGGGATTCTCCCGAGTGCGTCAGGATCTCCCGGGCGGCGAGGGGGACGCGATCGAAATCGCCCCCCGCTCCCCCGATCGCAGTGGCAGCCGGGTGCGCGAATGCGGGGGGGCGGTCGGTTCCGGGAGGTTTTATATAACACGTCGGCCCAAATTATATGGCATCGATACTTCCGCGGTCGGGCAGGTCCTCATCCTGCGATCCCGCCCGGAACCACTCCGAAATAGAAAGGTGCATTCATGCTCTGGCAAGGCAGATCGATACGGAAAGCGACGGGGGGGAGGTACAGACCTCTCCGGGCAAAGAGGAGATTCGAGATCGGAAGGGCATCCGCCGAGACGGTCATCGGCGAGAGGAGGGTGAGGGTGATCCGTTCCCAGGGGGGCAACCACAAGGTGCGTGCCCTGCGGGCGGAGTACGCCAGCGTGTCCAACCCCTCCACCGGCGAGACGAAGAGGGCCAGGATCGAGACCGTGGTGGAGAACCGAGCCAATCCCAACTTCGTGCGGAGGAACACCCTCACCAAGGGGGCCATCATCAGGACCGAGCTCGGGAATGCACGCATCGTCAGCCGCCCCAGCCAGGACGGGGTCGTGAACGCGATCCTGCTCCCATAAAATATCGCATCTTTTTACTCCCGGCTGCGCCAATAGTGTAGTGATGCGGAGAATCTACCATCGGTTTCCGAATATCATCGATCTGGAGTTCGAGATCGACCGCCCGTTCCGGGAGGTGCTCGCCCGCCTGCGGGAGCTGCACAACTGCCACACGACGGAGCGGCAGGGTTCCGACCTGGTCAAGCGGAGTGTGGTGGTGCAGGTGGCGACGGGCAAGACGGGTTTCGAGCCGCTGGACCAGGTTCCGCCGTTCGAGAATCTCGCGAGCGAGGCGGTCGATTACCGCCTCTCGGTGCAGGACACCTACCTGAAACCGGGCGGGCGGGTGCCGGCGTCGCAGAGCAACTTCTTCCTCCGGGTGACCGATCGGGGATCGGTCTCGGAGTGTGCCGTGGCAAAGGACGGCAGAGGCGGCCCGGTGGATGCGATGGATCTCAAGAAGCTGCTCGCAGGTGCCTGCGCGTGAGCCTTATCGCGACGGTGGCGGCCCCGTTCAAGCACACCCGGAAGGACAGGCTGCAGAAGGCGGAGTTCATCTTTTACATCGCCATCGAGAAGAAGTGGATGAACCGCGATCAGGCAGACCGGCTCATCGAGAGGGCGAAGGCGGCCGGCCTGATCGACTACAGCGGGGGCGTGCTCCGCCCGCTGTTCGATCCGTCCGAAGTGGTCATTCCGCTGGGATTCAAGCCCACGTCCGCCGTTCTGGAAGAGGACGAGCCCGTCCAGGAGCTGATCCTGCGGATCGCATCGGCCGCGGGCCGCTCGCCGACGGACGTGGCCGCGGAGATGAACCGGGTCGTGGAGACCGATTTCGACGGCAAACTGCGGGCGGAATCCGCGGTGGTGCTGCTCGCCAAGAAGTACGGGGTTCCGTTTGCGGATATCCTGGAGCGGCTGACGGAAGCGGTCGTCAAAGAAAAGAGCGGATAGCGGTATATATATTTCAGGCGGCCGTGCCTTCTTTTGCCTCTTCCGCCTTCCCGAAGTAGGTGTCGAGCGCCTTCTCCCCGAACTTCTCGATCCGGGCGTTGATCTGGACGAAGTCCGCGTTGATCTCGTTCCCCCGGACGGTCTTCCTTCTCCGCACGCCCTCGTTCTGCGGGTGGTATCCGACCCCGCCGGCGAGAAGCACTCTCCTGCGGGCCATCCCCGGCAGATCCCTGCGGGCCGGCGTCCCGATGCGGTCCGTCCCGCCCGTGATCTTCAGGCTGTACCCCGGCATCCCGAGAGGGGTCATGTCGATCTCGTCCCCGATCCTGCGGCCGATGAAGATGCCTGCCTGTCCTCCGCTCACGTTGAGGTTATACGCCCGCCCCGTCCTGGGATCGGATACAACGATCTTGAACTCTGCCATTGTCACATCTCCGAAGTCTCTAATACATTGGACGAGAGGCTTATTAAATGCTTACTTCCCCCAGAACGGATCGGCTCTCCTCTTCAGGCGCAGGAACTCCTCCAGGACGTCCTGCATGCTCGGGTTCAGGTTGGACATCATCTCGTGCTCGAGCACCTTGGCATGCCGTTCGGGGATATCGGCATAGAGGATGTCGTTCACGTTGATCTGCCGCCCGACGGTGGGCCCCTCGATGGAGATGGCCACCTCCTGGCCGGCATCCGCCTCGTGGATGGACTCGCCCCGCAGCTGCATGCTCTTCAGGTGGCCGACCGCTCTCCCCTTCTGGTCGATCAGGGTGATGTTCGTGGCGAGCCGGCCGCCCAGCACCCGCACGCCGACCACGGCGGGGTTGTTGGTGCGGAAGACGCAGTGGGGGAGGAGCGTGATCTTCGCGGGCAGGACGATCTGCTCGAACTTCCTGGCTTCGATCTCCCGCTTCTTCTCGTCCCGCCACTGGATGTAGTCGTCGATCAGGCGGTAGATGATCCCGCCTTCGAACACCCGCACGTGTGCGTATCCCGCCTCTTTCAGGAGAACGGCCGCATCGGGGAGGATCGGCGCGTTGAAGCTCAGGATCACGGAGTGGAACGGGTCCTTGAGGGTGCCGACCTCGACCACGTCGTGGCGGCTCACCGGCCCGACCTCCGCCTTCATCACCCCGATCTGGCGGTCCTGCAGCTCCTTGGAGAGGGCTTCGAGGGCGCCGATGGTATCGGCCTTGATCGTGATCCCCTCTTCGGAGAGCGGGATTTTGACCTCCTCCATCTCCCGCCGGACCGTCTCGATCGCGCCGTCGCGATCCTTTCCCGCCACCCGCAGCGGCGAACCCGCGATCACTCCTTCCAGGTTCGGGGCGGATACCTTGATGCCCGCGGCGGCGGTGACCGATTTCACGCGGTTGAAGCGGTCCTCCACCCGGATCTCCTTCAGGGGAGAGGGCATCAGGAGGGACCGGACCCTGGTTGTGACGATCCCGTCCCGCGAGGCCATCACGATCTCGTCCCCGACCGATATGGTGCCGTCGTACAGGATCACGTCCAGCGTGGTCCCGAGCCCCCGCTCCTCCTTCACCTCGAGCACGGTGCCGGCACCGGGCCCCCCGGCGCTGTAGCGGAGATCCTGCGCAAGGAACCGCTGCGCCAGCCCCACGAGCACCATCAGGAGATCCGGGATTCCCTCTCCGGTGACGCCGCTCACCGGCACGATGGCGATGGTCCGCTGGAAGTCCCGCACGCGGTCGTAGCGGTCGGAATTGAACCCGAGCTCGGCGAGTCTCCCCACCACCTCGTAGAGCCTGTTCTCGAAGACGCTCCGCGACCGCTCCCCCTGCTGTGCAAAGGTCTTCTGGAACGGTTCGTCCGGGTGGACCCTCCAGCCGTGCACACGGTCGATCTTGGTGGCGGCGACCACAAAGGGCGTCTTGTAGCTGCGGAGGATCTGGAGGGCCTCGATCGTCTGCGGCTGGAAGCCCTCGTTGATGTCCACCACCAGGATCGCCAGGTCGGCCAGGGCTCCGCCGCGGGCGCGGAGCGTGGTGAACGCGTGGTGGCCCGGGGTGTCGATGAAGAGGAGCCCGGGCACGTTGATGGCGGCGGACGCAAAACCGCCGCTCATCTTCTGGATGGTGTCCAGCGGCACCACGGTGGCCCCGATGTGCTGGGTGATCGCCCCGGCCTCGGTGGAGACCACGGAGGATCCCCGGATCTTGTCCAGGAGCGTCGTCTTCCCGTGATCCACGTGGCCGAGGACGGCCACGATGGGTGTCCGGATCTTTGCCTTTTCCGCCTTCTCCGCCATGGTGCTCCCCCGTTTACCGCACCGTCTTGTTGCCAACCACAACAGTTCTTCCGGCGCGGGTGTCCGATGTAGCTTAGTGGGCAGCAACCCATTTAAAAATGACTCCCGGGGTGTTCGGATGCAAATGGAGTTCACGGCAAACCGGGAGGCTGCATATGGCATGGACTCGAGCACGGGCCCCGGTCACCGCGAGCCGCACCTGCCCCTGCTCCCCTGTTCGAGCTGGCATCTCTCTCCACCGCACTTCCCCCTTCCGGCTGGAAGGGGTGCGCCGCGGGGGTTTTTATACTCCCGCAATGCCCTCCGTTGGGAACAATCTCTCCTGCCCGCGCCGTCGGACGCCGTCGTCACATGTGCAAAACTTTACGTGATCCTCCCTCCAATATGGCAAACACAATAGCCATTTACCTGTCGAAGGGAAATCCTTTTGAAAACAGGGGTAGTAAATTATATATAGTAAACAGCATTGATGATGCAATTATTTTTATTATAATTAAATTTTATTATTATTTCTCCATCTAAAAATACAAAAAATTTGAAATTATTTCTTCATTAAATACCTTTATATGTTGCACCAATGAAGAATTGGTGTAAGTAAAGCAGCCCGCTTCTGTACCGGGGGAGATGATGGGGGCATCCCTGGTTTCTGCACATATTCCCGGGGGGGACATGGCGGAGGCCGGCATTCCAGCGAAAGGGGGATACTCCTGGATCTCTCTGGACAACCCGGGGTTGAGGTGTCAATGAACAGTAAGCAAATGTTGAGGTGAAGGTATGAGGAAAATTGCGATTCTGGGGCTGATCGTGGCCCTGTGTGTGATCGCAACGGCAGGAGTTGCCGTTGCAGCCAGTGTCGCACCAATACTCGTTCAAGGCAATCCGACATGTGAGGAGAGGGGATACGCTGCTGGTTATAAGATTGATCCACCGAATCCAGGAACTTATTCTTTCGTGGAGGCACCTTTACATTCACTTCCGATGGTACGTACTTCGATTGGACTTCCACTGTTGGTATCGATGCTATCATATCCAAAGGTGGGCCGAATGCCAACTTGTACATCTATGACCCTCCCGCAGAATCTTATGGGGATACGGGGCTTCATAGTCCCATAGGACCAAACAATCAACCTGCTGGTCTAAGTCACATTGAGGTATGCTATGATTACGAACTGAACGCGATAAAGACAGCCAACGCCGAGTACACCCGCACCTACACCTGGACAATCGATAAGAGGGTGGATAATGCTTCCCATTCCGGCTTTGCAGGCGAGACATTCAATTCCAATTACGAGGTAGCCCTCGATCAAACTGTCACCGATTCGGACTGGATTGTCCGGGGTACCATCGTCGTTACCAATCCCTCCCCGTTCACGGTAGGCTTTACAGTATCCGATTCTGTTGGTGGCACGGTAGCGGTAGTTAATTGCCCGACCTATACTCTTGGACCGGGAGCGAGCACGACGTGCACGTACAGCGCTGATCTAACTGGTCCCATAAATGGTACCAATACTGCAACGATTACGAGCTTAAATTCAAACGTTGGTGGCGCAACAGCCACGGCAGACTACACCTTCGGCGACCCAACCACATTCGAGGGTTATGGGACCGTCAACGTTGAAGACAGCGTGCAGGGCGCTCTGGGTTCGGCTAGCGGCGACAAGACTTTCGAGTACTCCGACGACTTCACCTGCCCGACCAATGCATCGTACTATACGAACGGCGTCTACAAGTTCGACGTAAACAACACGGCCACCATCAGCGAGACCGGCCAGTCCGACGATGCCACCGTGACCGTCACCTGCTATGCCCCGGTGGTGAGCAAGAACGCCAGTGCCAGTTACGACGAGATCCACAACTGGTCTATTGAGAAGTCAGTCGATCCGCTCTCCCAGGGCGGTCTTGCGGGCGACACGCTGGACTGGACCTGGCAGGTTAACGTCAGTGAAACCACGAGGGATAGCAACTTTGCTGTCTGGGGCACGATCTCGATCTACAACCCGGCGGATAAAGAGATGACTGTAACGGTCGCCGACGTCCTGAACGACAGCACTCCGGCGACGGTGGACTGTGGATCTGGGTCGACCAGCCTGACGGTTGCAGCCAAAGAGACGGGTACCTGTACTTACAGGGCTGAACCGACAGGCAAGACTGCAACGCTGAACACCGCCACGGCGACCCTGAACGGAGCCGAATTCATCGGAACCGCCTCGGTCAATTTCGTCAAGAACGTGATCGGCGGCACGGCCACGGTGACCGATGGGCAGATCGGGCTGAACGTACAGCTCACGGCTGGAGGAGGCCCAAGGACGTTCACCGGCAATGGCAGCCACACCTGCTCGCTGCTCGCTTCGGACTACACCCTGATGGGTGGCGGCAGCTACATGGGAAGCGAGTACAATCCCGCCAACGTGACCGACAGCGAAGGCATCGTCGACAGGGCTGACGCCACGACCATATACAACTGCTTCCGGTTCGTTGGCGGGTATGCAATCAACAAGACCGCCGTGGGCACCTACAACCGCACGGTCACCTGGGAACTGGACAAGTCGGTGGACGACGCCAGCCATGAAGGCTTCGCGGGCGATAAGTTTGAGTCCAATTGGACAGTCGTTGCCACCAAGACCGAGGTAACCGATGACTACAAGGTGACGGGCGCGATCTCGATCTACAACCCGGCTTCGTACCCGGTGACCGTGACTGTATCCGATGTGCTGAATGACGGCACAAGTGCGCAGGTTACCTGCCCGAGCTACACAATCGAGCCAGGCAGCGGTATGGAGTGCACCTACATTGCCCTGCCATCGGATAAAACTGCGACCAAAAACACGGCGACGGTGACCTATAACGGGGAACAGTATAACGGCTATGCGGACGTCGAGTGGACGGAGAACCGGATCGGCTACGACTCGGGCACGTTGAGCGATACTCGGTTCGCGTACTCGACGGAAATCTCCGGCACAACCGAAGAGACCTTCTCCGAGACGTTCACCTGCCCGGCAGACGCATCCTTGTATGAAAACGGCGTGTATACGTACACCGAGAACAACACGGCCATCCTCGACAGCGGCATCGGTCTGACGGATTCCGCGTCGGTGACGGTGACGTGCTACGCCCCGGTTGTGAGCAAGACGGCAGCCGGTACCTACGATGAACGCCACGAGTGGGATGTCGAGAAGACGGTCGATCCCGTATCACAGAGCGGATTCGTCGGGGACACCGTTCCCTTCACGTGGACGATCAAGGTCACGGAATCGGTATTCGAGGAGAACTTCGACATTGCCGGAACCATCATCGTGCAGAACCCGGCACCGATGGCGATGACGATAGGTCTAACCGACGTTCTCAGCGACGATACGACTGCCGAGATTGGCACCTGTACAAACGGTGCGACGTATGCGGGGGGATCGCTGACCATTCCGGCGAGCACCACGACAGTCTGTTCATACACAGCAGACAATCTTGCCTACAGCGATGACGCGGCAGCGCCCAACGGGAACACGGCTACCGCCACGCTGAACGGTATTGAGTTCATTGCTACCGATCCCATCGAGTGGTCCGCGAACGTAATCCGGGGCGATGCAGCGCTTAAGGATCTGCAGGGGCCGCTTAGCGAGACGATCAGCGGCAGCGGTACCTGGACGATCGAGGATGCGTACACCTGTTCGGTCGATACGAACAAGTATGCTAGCGATTACTCGTATACGGAGACGATCTGGAACACCGCCACAGTAACCTCGGAAGAGGAAGAGCAAGACTCCTCCACCACATCGACTGCCATCACCTGCTACATCCCCGAAATAGGCAAGACGGCCGCTGGAACCTATAACGAACGGCACGAGTGGGATGTCGAGAAGACGGTCGATCCCATGTCGCAGAGTGCGTTTGCTGGGGATACGGTCGGCTATGAGTGGACGGTAGTTGTAACAGAAGAGGTCTTTGAAGAGGACTTCGTTGCATCGGGTACCATCACGGTTGTCAACCACAATCCCGAGGACGCGATGACAGTTGCTCTCTCGGATGTCCTGAGCGATACCACCGTAGCAACCATCACCGCCTGCACCGGGGATGCTGATCTGAGCGACGGCCTGACCGTTGCGGCCGGCGAATCGACAGTCTGTGATTATTCGGCAGTTCTTGCCTATGGCCGTGTTGCCGATGCACCCACGTGCAACACGGCCACGGCTGTATTGAATGGCATCTCGTTCAGCGCCTCGGATGCCATTGAGTGGACGGCCAACGTGATCCGCGAGTCGGTCACACTCGACGATGACCAGAATCCGGCATTCCCCCTGAATATCACGGAAGGTGGAACCTGGACGTACGCAGAGTCGTATACCTGTTCGGTTGACAAAGGGCTCTATGAAGGCGATAACACCTATACTTACAGTGAGGACAACACAGCAACCGTATGGAGCGAACCATTCAGTGATTCTTCGACTGCAGCGACTTCCGTGAATTGTTATGTCCCGACCATCAGCAAGACGGCTGCCGGCACCTACGATGAACGGCACGAATGGAATGTGACCAAGTCCGTCGAACCCGAGTCGCGGTCCGGTTATCCTGGAGATACGCTCGAATGGACCTGGATGGTCACAGTGATCGAAAATGTCACTGAAGGTAACTTTGACGTTACTGGAATCATCACGGTCGTCAATCCCAATCCGGAGGACGCGCTGATCGTTTCACTCACGGACGAGCTCAAAGATGGTACATCTGCGACGATAGGTTCATGCAGCGGTGGAACACTCGTCAACGGTCAGCTGACGGTTCCCGCTGGTGGTACGGCAGTTTGTGACTATGAAGTCCTCGACCTGTCCTACACCGATGACGCAGATGCCCCAACGTCGAACACCGCTACCGCGGTAATGGGCAGTGTTCCGTTCACCGCAACCGATACTATCGAGTGGGCTGCGAGCCAGATAGACGAAAATGCCACGCTAGTCGATCAACAAGGTCCTCTTAACGAGGCATTGACGGGTCATGCCCAGGCTGGAAGTTACGCCTTTGGTCCATTCAGCTACTCCGATAGCCACACCTGCTCGAATTGTGCAGGTGCATACGGCACAAGTGGTGCCTACGGCGATACTCTGAACAATGTCGCTACAGTGACTGGCAGCGATGGCTGGACTGACAGCGATGCTGCCACCACCACCTACACGTGCGAGGCCGGCTATGTCGACCTGCTCAAGTTGACCGGTGGGGTGGTCGATCCGACCAGAGACTGGCAGTTTGCCCTCTACGAAGGTCCTGACGGGTTCGGTACAACAGCCATCGCAACCGACTCAACCCTTAATGACGCAGATGGCATGCTCGACTTCGGGGCGCCGGCCTTACGGCCCGATACGACGTATACGGTCTGCGAGATGAACATTCCCGATGAGTTCGAAGCGTCCTGGCAAGTGGATACCGGCAACGGTTTTGTCACGGTCATCCCCTATAATCCCAACGCAGACGACGCCATACCGGTTGACCTGGGCAACCGATGTGTAGACTTCGGCCCTGACACCACGATCCCGGTGACCGTGGGCACGACTGTCCACTTCCAGGTAAATAATACGCCCAAGAATCTCTGGTGCGGCCTGACGATCGGGTTCTGGAAGAACAACATCTACAAGTACCTGAACGGAGAGAACGGCCGGCAGGTCTGCGACGAGTTCTTCGAGACAGTGAAGCCGGCGGATGTGTGCTCCGCCGTGCGTGGCTGCACATGCAGTGGAGAAACCGATTGCGACAACTGGACCTGCATCTACGACAGGATCGCCAACTACAATGCACGCAGTGCCCGGGAGAAGGCCGAGGCCCAGATGCTCGCGTTGTTCCTGACCTCGCTGTATTACGAGGAAGGATTCGGCTTCGTCATCGACATTAACAGGTATGAGCCGATTGATTACGATTCCTATGGAGAGCCGATCTTTGAGGAGTGCTATTACACCCTCGAGGATGCGATTGATGAGGCGAAATCGAACAGTCTCACTGATCTCTGGGGCTACGTCCAGGATCTCTACGATGCTGGAGAGTTCGGCAAGGCATACGAGGTTGCAGACTGCCTGAACAACTACAAGTTCGGGTGCTGCCAGAACAGCGACGATCCCGAATGCGAGATCGAGCTGAGCAGCAGTAACCCCTGCACGTTCGACGGGCTTACCTGCAACGCTCCCAGGAACGTGAAGCCGGAGAAGACAACCCCGGCGCCCAAAGGCGGGAAGAACTTTATCGTGCTGAAGCTCACGGGACTGCTGTGAGCATCCGCACACCATCTCCCTTTTAATACATTCGGTTGAACCGCACTGCAGCCGCTCATGAACCTTCTGTTCGCAGACACCGAAGAAACCACGCTCCTGCCACGGGTAAGCCAGAGTGGCTTTCCTATGAGAAAAGCGCCCCGGTGTATTTTTACACCTATGGATATTCTATTGGTTACATGGGTTTAAACCCTCCCCTCCCCGCGGCCCTTTCAGGGCCGCCCCCTCCCTCTCGGAAGGGAGGGGAAAAGTGCGATAGCCCGTAGCGGACAGGGAATCCCGAGCAGAAACCTCTCCAGATCCGGGCTATCGCACGAAAGTGTGGGGGGGGGCGAGGCCCCTCCCGCGAGAATACCTGAAAACCGTCGGCGCCGATGAGGATTTCGGCAGAGTCGATGGAACGGCGCCCTGTTCTCTGTTCAAACTGGTAGTTCCGGCAAGATCCGGGAAGTTCAAGGGTGATATTCGCAACGGATGAAAGGAAGAAGATCCACGCCGGGTTGTCGCACCCTAAAAAGATATTCGGGTGGGTCCCTGGCCACTGCACTGTGCCGCGATGTGCCACGGAGGATGCCTGAGTATGATCCTGTGGCACGGGATCGAGAAGGGGAGCGGATAAACGCCGGGCGGGGTTCCCTGCTTATCAACCGAATGGACATGTCTATAAATTCCCTGTTGGCCCATACCTGAGCATGAAAGATCCGGTCATCATCGCCGCAGTCGTGATCCTTGCGGTCGTGGGCCTCGCTTCGGGGCTCGTCTTTTCCGGCGTCCTGAACCGGGGCGGCGAAACCACCATCGAGTCCGTCACCATTGCCACGGATAAGGACGTGTACCACTCAAAGGACAGGATGAATATCACCGTCGACGTCAGCGCCAGCGGTCCCGCCGATGGAGTCCTGCTAAGGGTGGAGGGCATCGAGGACTACTACGGGCGGCTGCGTCTCTTCCAGGAGCGGAACGTCACCCTGCAGGCGGGCCGGAACAGTTTCGTCGTCGACTACACCCTGCCGGTCTGCTCCGTCTGCGCCGGGCTCTACTCCGGCGAGTACGCGATCAACGCCACGCTGACCCGGGACGGCGTCGTTCTGGCATCCTCGACCCGCACGATTACGATCGAATAGCTGCTGCGGAAAGAGATTCCTGCGCGATTGTATGGGTCCCCGGCAGGCGGTCCGCACCCGCCGCGATCATCCCGCTGCGCGTCCCGGCAGACTCCCGCAGGGGGATAGACGAATCCCTGCATCGTTCCCGCGGTTGCCGGTCCCGGGAGCCCGCCATCCGCAGAGGTCCGAGCACAGGGGTCGGTCACCCCCGGTTCGCGGATGCCGTCGGCAGCGCCGGGGGAGAGCCCCCTCGCCGCCAGGGATCGGCGGCACAGCGGAGCGGTCGGCAGCCTCGTCCCCCGGTGCGGGCTGAACTTCGGAAAGGATCGCTGGGGATACGGCATGCTGCATCGGAGGCGATCGTGCTGCGGGCCGGTACCGCGAGCCCTGCCGGCAGGGGGTGAACCGAAACGTGCTTCTCCAGACCGTTCCCCCGGCGTCCGCCCGTCAGTTCGGTCGGAAGAGAGATACTTTAATCACGTGCGTGTACAAAAATAATGAGGCCATTCTGCCAGGGTAGGGTAGTGGTTATCCTAGGGGACTGTGGATCCCCCGACCCGGGTTCGAATCTCGGCCCTGGCCTAACCCGTCTCAGTTCGGGCTCGATCAACTATCGCCATTTTCAGCGTCGCGGATAACGGTGCGGACCGGGAAAACCTTTTGCAGTCGGCGGTGCATGGACAGCCCATGGAAACGACGGACAGCACGGCATCTCCCCTTCAGACCGACGAAACGGCAAAACGGTCCATCGAGCAGCGGATCGCCGCCGATCCGGACCTGCTGGACTCGGAGATCCGCGTCTCCGTGCGCGAGGGCGTCGCATGGCTGGACGGGCTCGTCGATGCGCTCTGGAAGCGGAAGCGCGCCGGGGAGATCGCCGGAGGCGTCGCGGGGATCGCAGATGTCCAGAACTACGTCACGGTGCTCCCCGTCGAGGCGATCACCGATCAGGCGATCCGCACCGACGTGGTGGTCGCCATCGAGCGGAGCCCCGACGTGGACATCGGGGACGTGGACGTGGAGGTGAACGACCGCGTGGTGACGCTCTCCGGGACGGTGCCGACGGCAACCGCGTACCGGGCCGCCCTGGACGCGGCGATACATGCCCGGGGCGTGATCGAGGTCGTGGACAATCTGTCCGTGCGCCATCCCTGAGACGCAGGACATTCCCCTTCGAGCATGCCCTCGGGGCGGTGCACGACCCTGAAGGGGACGGAATGAACCCGTCGCCCGCTGTGCGTTGAGGCGGGGGCATTCTCCCCTGCCAAATCGTGCGCCGGCGAGCGGGCCCAGAGCGGATCCAGGTCCGCTGTATCTCCGGGATCGGGGAAAAACGGCTGCCGCACCCGGGCTTGTCTGGGAAGGTCCCGCTCTGTACGTGCTCGCGGCATCAACGGCACCTCGATAAGCCTGGATCCCCGCTGGATCTTCCCCGTACTCCTCCATAGCGCTGTCGATCTGCAGTGGCGAATGCATCGACGGTGCGACGGCACCCCGGGCCGAAAAGTTATTCTACAGGGCACAGCATCAGTTACACTCCGCCTATGAGCAGTCCGACCGGGGGAACCGCCCTGCTCGTCCTGGAAGGGCCGTGGTGGACGCCCAAGGACAAACCGAAGCGGCCGTCGATCCTGCCGTTTCTGGAGGGGCTGGAGAAGTACAGGGGGGATTTCAACCTCTACTACTCCAACTTCTACGAAAAAAGCGGATTTCGGCGGGCTCTCGAAGACGACCTGACGCATACCCGGGAGGACCGGCTCTTCCTTTATGTTGCAGCCCACGGGTATGCACGGATGATAGGGGGGCTCAAGTCCAACACCGGGATGCAGTTATCAACGCTGCTATCCCAGGTGAAGTCGGTCGCGCAGTATTCGAACATCGAGGGGGTCGTGATCGGCTCATGCAACATCGGCGCCAACTACGAGGACTTCGCCAGCACCGTGAAGGGGTCCCGCATCTCCTGGATCTTCGCGTACACCTGCGAGATCGACTGGATCGCGAGCACGCTTCTCGACGTCTCCATCTTCGAGCACCTGATCGCGCTGCCGCGGAAGGACCTGAAAAGCCGCGATGCCATCCTGGATGCGTTTGCACGGGCCCTGACCCGGTTCAACCCGCGTTACCTCATCTGCGGGGGCGAGGCTACGCCTCTCTCGAACGCCATCACCCTGGTGGTCCAGCCGCGGCGCCGGGGAGCCCGCCCGCTGGACGCCCGCCGCCCGCTGTTCGAGCGGCTCGGCTGGACGCCGGGTGCGGCAGGGTGAAGGTCCCTGGCGGGGTCCCCGCCCGCGCACGGGGAGGACCGGCTGCCCCTTAACGGCGGCCTTCCAGCGCGTCCACGGCCACCTGGAGGCACCCCAGCACCGGGGCGAGATCCTGCGTGCGGAGGTTAACGATTACCGCATCCACGATCTCCTCCGCTGTTGCACCCTCCGCCCGGGCGAGGGCGGCATGGTACCGGACCCCCGCAGGGTTCTCGGCGGCGGTCTGGATGCCGATGCTGATCAGCTGCCGCACCTTGCCGTCGATCCCCTGCGTCGACCCCCGGACCTCGGCCAGCCGGGACAGGCATGCCTCCCTGTGCGGGCAGTCCAGCGGGATTGCATCCGACGAATCCATTGCCATGGTATGGTTCTCCCGATTCATCCTCGATGTTCCTGGCGGGATGGGATGACCGCGCTCCGCCGGATCCGCACCGCGTGCAGGCGCCGTTCAGATCGGCCGGAATCCCCCGGCCTGGCGGATCAGGCTCTCCGCGAACCGGGCTGCATCCTGCAGATCCCGTTCGTTCGGCCTTCCCCGGTTGATGCCGCCGATGAGTTTGAAGACGGAGTACGTGTCGTAGCCCTTGCAGGCGAACTGCCCGATGACGCGGAAGCCCTTCTCCATCAGCCTCTCCCGGAGCGTGCGGTGCCCCGACACCCCTCCTCTGCCGCTGGTAGAGAAGATGAACGCCTGCCTGTCCTGCTGGTCGGGCAGGGCATCCACGAATTCCAGCAGCTCCGCATGGTGTCTGCCGAAGTAGATGCCGGACCCGAACCCGACGAGATCGTAGCGTGCGAGCAGGTCTTGCGACGCATCCGCCGTCTTCACCACATCTGCCTGCAGCACGTCGGCCAGCCTGCGGGCGACTTTCGCGGTGTTCCCGTGATGCACCGAGGTGCAGATGATGAGTGCGGCCATCCCTTGTCCCGTGAGATGTAACAGGGAAAAAGGGATATAAAACGGTTCCGCCGGTTCTCATCACCGATCGACGGTATACCGGCAAGGCAATAAGGCAAAGGTTGCCCTGTCCATCTCGATCCTCGCGTCACGGCCGTACATGATGGCCTGGATCGCCCGTCGTCCGGGTGGATCGCGTGGAGCATCATTCTCGTTCCAACGGGCAGTTCTAACGGCATTCCGGTGCGGATGTGCTGATCCCCGGGACAAGGGGGCGGTCGAGTTCCCTTTGACATCCCCACCGGGTCCACTGGCAGAGGGATCGGGAGACAGCAGAAAAGGATAAGAACGAGCCCGGTCCCCGTCTCCCTGGCTGCGCCGAACCATTGCAGGGTTACGGCTGCCTGCCGCAGCACCGATCCCCCCGCCGGATCCGCCCCTGTCACTGGATCGTGAACGGATAGGGGGCGGACATCCCCTGCGACCAGGCCTTCACGGCGCGGGTCTTCTCGTCGACGTCGTCCGCTGTGCCGATGCCAAACTGGACGGTATGCGCCCCCGGCGTCTTCCTCTCCTCCGGATACCGGAACCAGTAGGGATTCTCCCTGCCGGAATCCTTCTTCGTGATGTCGATCGTCCCCGTCGTGACGAGCTTGCCGTCCACCAGGACCCCGACGACGAGTTTCAGGACAGGGGTGTTCGCCGGGAGCGTTCCCCGGACGCTGTAGAATACTTTGTTCAGACTCTCCTTTGGGACGGTCCCCGACAGTCTCTGTTTCTTGTCCGCAGCCCCGCCCATCCATGCATCCGTTACCTCAGCATTTGCCATGGGTGCTCTCTCCCGCAGGCACGGGATGGTTCGGCAGCTATAAAAGAGTAGCCCTGCATCCCCCTGCGGCCGTCCGTCGCCGCCGGGCCATCCGCGAGACGCTCGGCCGGCCATGGGGAATGCAGATCCGCATCCCTTCCCTTCTACCCCGATCTCGTACGATGGTGCACGATGGCCGCGAGCGCACCGCTGCAGAGGAGGAGCACCGCGAGGGACAGCCAGTGCTCCGCCCCCGCCGCCCCCACCGCCAGACGTGCGAGAATGGCGAGAGGATTGCCCGGAAGGGCGAGGACGAGCAGCAGCACCACCACGAGCGCGGCCGAGAAGACGAACTGGGCATCGCTCCGCTCCCGGTAGTGGAGCGCGGCGATCGCGGCCAGCAGAATGAGGATCAGGGATGCCGCGCTCGCGTGGAGCAGGATCTCCGGGACGTGGAGGACGGGGATGCCGTTTGCAGAGAGAAGCAGGAGCCAGGCCCCGCCCTGGAGGGGAACGAGGAGTTCGCAGGCGAGGATCTTGCCGGCGACGATCTCGCGGAACGAGATCGGCGTCGAGACCAGGGTCTCCAGCGTGCGGTACTGGAACTCCTCCGTGATCAGGTCGATCACCAGAGCGGATGCGACGATGGCCGGGAGGAAGACGAGCAGCGGGACCAGGAGGCCGTAGACGAACTCGAAGAATCCCCCGCCCGGGCGGGCGGGCGGCAGGTGCAGCTCCGCGGGGCGGGTGTCCAGGCGGTCAGCCCGGGCGGCCCGCAGGTCGTCTTCGAACTTCACGAGCACGTCCCGCAACTTCGTCTCGATGACGGCCGTCTGGAGATCGTTCTGGATGAGGTACAGGGTGACCTTCACGGGATCGTCCGACTGCGGCGGGGTGTCCGGCACGTACAGCACGGCAGACACCTTCCGCTCTTTCAGACTCGCGACCGCCTCCGACAGATCCATGCGGTACACGCGGAAGTCGGGGCTCTCCTCCAGGTATTCCAGCAACGCGGAGTCGCTGCCCGCGTAGCCGACGCCGTACTCGGCCGTGGAGAAGCGGGAGATGGCGGCAGGATCGTACATCGCGGTCAATCCCACCATCAGGAAGGCGGAGAACATGGCGACGAAGAGCTGGAGGAAGATGGCGAGGATGATCGTCTTCTCGCTGTACAGCCCGCGGAGCTCCTTTCGGACGATGATCCAGACGTGGTTTCCGTTCACCCGATCCACCCCGCGATGAGGCGCAGGTTGTAGAGGCTGTGCACGGCCGTCGCCAGGAGGATGCCCGGGATGTAGCCGCGGGTTCCCGTGAATTTCAGGGCGATGGCAACGATCCCGGTGGCGGTGAGGTGGAGCAGGAGAGGCCACCAGAGCACCTGCAGGGAGGAGAAGAGGATGCTCCCGAAGATCGAGTGCGTGATCTGGGCGAGCATGGCAAAGAGCAGCAGCTTCTCGCCGGCGAGAAATCCGAGCGCCGTCGCGATGCAGGCCAGAAGAAGCGTGTTAACCGGTGTTCCGCATCCCTCCCGGCGGAAGAGGGTGTAGAGGCCGATCGATTTGGCGACCTCCTCGGTGAAGGCTGCACAGAGGATCAGGAGCAGCAGGGACAGCGGCATGGGGAGGTTGAAGAAGAGGACGAGCTCCATCATCTGGACCATGAAGACGAACGGGATCAGGAGAATGTTCAGCAGGAGGAGAGATGCCAGCGGCCGCTCTCTCGAGAGGCTCGAATCGACGAACTCCCTCGCCCGCGAGAGAAAACCCGACTGTCCGAACAGCCGCTCCTCGTGGAAGTTGGCGACACCCACGTAGAGAAGGGCGGCACCGGTGAGATAGAAGAGGGCGGTTGCGTAGAAGTAGTCCGCTGGGCCGAACCCCTCGCCCTGCAGCCCGAGCACCACCAGCGTCAGCGGGGAGATGAGGCTGATCGCATGGACGTGGGCGAATACCGTGGGGAAAAAGATATACGCGGTGGCAATCGTCGAGAAGAAGATGGAGACAAACGAGAGTTCCTTGAAACTCCGGGACAGCATCCCGATCAGGAGTGCGCTTGCCAGGAAGAGGAGCATGACGGGCAGGAGCGGCAGGAGGACGGAGAGCGGCGCACCCAGCGCCAGGATGAGGGCCAGGGAGACCAGGATCATGGCGAGAAGGTAGGGGAGCAGCTTGCCCGCGACGATCTGGGAGGGGCGGAGCGGGGCGGAGAGCAGCACCTCCCCCTTCCTCTCCACCCGCTCGTTCATGACGCTCATCATGCAGAACTGGGAGACGAAGTACAGGGGGAAGATGAAGACGAAAACGAGGACGATCGTGTCGAAGGGGAGGGAGGGGGATACCAGTGCGGGAATCGTGCAGCCTTCGAGCGTCCTATCTCTCGAGAGAACCTGCGTATAGCGTTCGAAGGAGTCGTCCGCTGTCGCTCCCCGGGCAAGTTCGCTGCGGAGCTCCGCCTCCGTGAAGCCCAGGGTCGGCGGAGGGGCAGGCACCTCCACCACCGCCCACTCGGGTGCCGGATCCCGCTCTCTGCCGGAGGATGCTCCCGGGATCCGCCCGCCCGCCGTTGCCGGGAAGCTCAGTTCGCTCTCGACGTACTCCCTCTCGACCCAGAGAGGGTAGGCGGCGAAGAGATCCTCCTGCTGCATGTAGACGGATGCGGCGTAGCGGTCATAGTCGCGCTCGAGCGCCTGCAGTGCAGCCCTGCCCTTCTCCGTGTCCCTGGAGAGCACCTCCCCGGCCACGACGACGAGATCGTAGGACTCCCTCTGGCGGAGCAGCACGTCCCCCCCCGCCAGATCCACGTCAAATCGCCCGTCGGCGGCGAGGATCGCGTAGTGCTCCGGATCGTCCACGCCTGCCCGGTAGATGCCGTCCTGCAGGTGCACTCCGCCCTGTGCGGCAAATCCGCTCACCAGAACGAGAGCCAGGAGGAGGACTCCCGATACCGGCAGCACGTTCCGGCTCATGGCGGCCAGCGATCGGCCGACCTCCCAGCGGGCGATCGTCAGGATGGAGGAGATTGCACCCATGATAAATTGATATCCGGTGAAATTGTTCAGTTGTGGTAATAATAAACTATATTAAATGCATATGAAAATAATCTAGACCGATGATCCGCGCCGGCTCCCTCAGGAAGGAGTACGACGGGTTTGCCGCCCTCGACGACGTCAGCTTCGAGATCGGGGAATCGGCGATCTTCGGTGTCATCGGGCACAACGGGGCCGGCAAGACAACATTATTGAAGATCCTCTCCGGTCTCATCACCCCTACTGCCGGCCGGCTCGTCGTGGACGGCATCGACGTGCTGCGGCAGCCGCTGGAACTGAAACGGCGGCTGGGCTACCTTCCGGAGGAGTCCCGGCTGTACGAGACCATGACCGTTCCGGCCTACCTGAGGTTCTTCGGCGAGATATACGGCATGGATGCAGCCGGTATCGAGAGAAGATCGCGGGATCTCCTGCGGACGCTCTCCCTCGAGCCCGACGGCAGGAAGATTCAGGCGCTCTCCAAGGGCATGCGGAGGAAGGTTGCCATCGCCCGCTCCCTCCTGCACGATCCCCGCCTCCTCGTCTACGACGAGCCCACGTCGGGGCTCGATCCCATGACCTCGCGCGATATTCTCGAGTATCTCGGGAATCTGCGGCGGGAGGGGAAGACCATCGTTCTCTCCGCCCACAACCTTCACCAGGTGGAGGAGATCTGCGACACCGTGATGATCCTCCGCAGGGGGAAGGCGGTGGCCTGCGGGAGCATGCAGGAGCTGCGGGAGCGGTTCGGATCCATCACCTACCGGATCTTCTTCTACGGGACGGCGGTCGAGGCGGCGAGGGGCGGATTCCCCGCCGTGCGGGACGGGGGCCTCTACCGCGCAGAGGCTTCGGATATCGCCGGGATGAACCGGATCACGGCAGAGATCGCAGAGATGGGCGGGACGGTCGAGCGGATCGAGTCCCGCTACCCGAGCCTCGAGGAGATGCTCGTGAAAATCGGCACGTGAGCGGATGGCGAAGTCGCGCGGTCCGGGGCACCGGCGGAACAATACGGAAAATGGACGGGCCTGAAGGGATTTGAACCCCTGGCCGATGGATTAAGAGTCCATCGCTCTGCCTGACTAAGCTACAGGCCCATGCAGTTGACCTAAATAACTGGTCGATATATAAAGATATAACTTTCGGAACGCCTTAATATGGTACGGAGCTGACACTCAATAGGCATGCCTGACACAGAACCAGACTCCTCGAAGGCGAAAATAGACTATATCATATTCGGCTGCGGGAGCACGGGCTACCACGTGATCGAGGAACTCTCCCGGGAGACCGATCGCATCCTCGTCATCGACAACGACCAGAAGCGGGTGGAGGATCTCCGCATGCACAAGCACGAGGCGATCCTGCGGGACCTGCGGGATCCCGCGCTCCTCGAGGATCTGCCGGTGCCCGAGACGGCGTTCGTGCTGAGCAACGACAAGGACGCCAACCTCGCAGCGGTCCGTTCCATCAAGAGCAGGCACCCCTCGACGCACGTGATCGCGCGTGCCGTGGATCCGGTGAGCACGAGCATGCTGCAGGACGCCGGGTCCGATCTCGTCATCTACCCCCAGGAGTTCATCGCCAAGGCGGCGGTGCGCCACATCAAGATGTTCCACGCCTCCCGCCTGGCGCGCAGCCTCTACGACCGCCTGGCGGGATGGGAGGGGACACTGGGCATCGTCACTCACACCAACCCGGATCCTGACTCGATCTCGAGCGCGATGGCGCTGGCAGCCATCGCGGCCGAGGCGAGCGACGGGAAACTGCAGACGCGCATCCTCTACAGCGGGAACATCGGACACCAGGAGAACAAGGCCTTCGTGAACATGCTCGATATCCGCATGGAGCGGATCACGCCGCAGGTCCTGGCCGAATGCCGCTACCTCGCGCTCGTGGACTCGTCGTCGCCGGGCGAGAACAACGATCTCCCGCGGGACGCCCGGATCAACATCGTCATCGACCACCACAGGAACGGGGATCCGAAGACCCTGAACGCGGACTTCGTGGACAACCGTCCGGGCATGGGCGCGACGGCGAGCATCATGACCCAGTACCTCCAGGATCTGGACATCCCGGTGAGCAAGAAGGTGGCAACGGCGCTCTTCTACGGCATCCGCGCGGACACCCGCGATTTCCGGAGGAGCATCACCCCCTCGGACCTGACCTACGCCGCCTTCCTCCTGCCGCTCACCGATGCCGATCTTCTGGACAAGATCATCTCGCCCGCGGTCTCCCAGGAGACGCTCGACGTGCTCGGGCATGCGATCCGCAACAAGAAGATCCGCAGCGGCTACCTCTTCTCCAACGTCGGGTTCGTGCGGAACCGGGATGCGATACCCCAGGCGGCGGATCTCCTGATCGGGCTCGAAGGCGTGAACACCGCCCTCGTCTACGGCATCGGGGATTCGGCGATCTACATCTCCGCCCGCAACCGCGACATCCGCCTGCACATCGGCAACGTCCTGAAGGAGGCGTTCGGGGACATCGGGGATGCAGGCGGGCACGCGAACATGGGCGCCGTCACCATCCCCCTCGCCTACTTCAGCCTGGTCAAGACGAAAGAGGATCTCCTGAGCCTCGTCCAGGAGCCCATCATCTCGAAGTTCCTCCGCGTCGTCGGGCTGGAGAAAGAAGAGAACCATGATATCTTTGAACTTTGAAGAGTGGGAGCCGGTCTACACCGAGATCCTGGATTACTTCTCTTTCGAGCGCGAAAAGGACGAGGAGGCCGCCGCCCTCCTCGCCTCCCTGATCCGCCGCGACGACGTTGCCCTGCTCGAAGAGAGGACGCGGGGCGAAGCGGTCACCGTCTGCGGCAACGCCCCCGCCCTGGCGGACGAGCTGGACGGGATCGGGGGAGTGGTCTTTGCGGCGGATGCCGCCGCCCTGATCCTCGACGCCCGCGGCATCCTCCCCGACGCGGTCTTCACCGACCTGGACGGGGCGACGGACGCGTATCTCTCCCTGAACCGGCAGGGTAGCGTCATGGTGGTGCACGCCCACGGGGACAACATGCCGCTCCTCCGCCACTGGGTGCCGAAGTTCCCCGGACCGCTGGTCGCCACCACGCAGAGCCGCCCGCTCCCGCACGTCCACAACTTCGGCGGGTTCACCGACGGGGACCGGGCGGTTTACGCCGCCCACGCCCTCGGCGCCCGCGAGGTGCGGATCGTCGGGTTCGATCTCGACGATCCCCACGTCGACCCGCTGAAGCGGGGCAAGCTCCGCTGGGCCAGGAGGCTGCTGGCGCGGATCGGGCATGACATCTAGAGCCGTCCTGCTCGACGGGTACGTGGACGAACCCGCCTGCCTGGGCGTTCCGCCCTACGTATCCCCCTACATCCGCGAGCTGGGCGGCGTCCTCCGCGAGCACGGACGGGAGGTCCGCTACCTGACGATCGACCAGCTGCGCTCGGATCCGGCCCTCCTGCCGGAGCTCGATCGCGCCGACCTCGTGGTGATGATCGCGGGCCTCACGGTCCCGGGCGCCTACCTGGGCGGCAGGCCGGCGACGGCGCGGGAGATCGGGCAGATCGGCACCTCGCTGCGGCATCCCGCGAAGGTGCTGGGCGGGCCGATCCTCTTCGGGTATGCCGTGCAGGGAGGAAGGCGGGCGGTGCAGCAGCCGATCCCCGGCTTCGAGGTGACGCTCGCCGGCTCGCCCGCCGAGGCGCTGGACTCCTATCTCGGCGGGGGGGAGGCGAAGGGGGAGGTCGACTACGATCGGGCGGACCGCTGGTTCGTGCAGGGGGCCGGAATCATCGTCCAGCACCCCTCGTTCCCCTACGTGATGTGCGAGCTCGAGAGCGGGCGGGGGTGCCCCCGCACCATCGCAGGCGGCTGCGCCTTCTGCACCGAACGCCTCTACGGGCTGCCCCGCTACCGCTCCGTCGCGGGCATCGCGGAGGAGGTGGCGGCGCTCTACCGCCACGGCGCCCGCCACTTCCGCCTGGGGCGGCAGCCGGACCTCCTGGTCTACGGTGCGGACGGCGCCGAGTTCCCCCGCCCGCGTCCCGAACAGCTCTCCGCCCTCTTCTCCGCCATCCGTCGGGCGGCGCCGGATCTCGCCACCCTCCACATCGACAACGTGAACCCGGGAACCATCGCGCATCACGAGGAGGCGAGCCGGGAGGCCCTGCGGGAGATCGTGCGGGGCCACACTCCCGGCGACGTGGCGGCGTTCGGCATGGAGACCGCCGATCCCGCCGTGATCCGGGCCAACAACCTCAAGGCATCCGCCGAGGAGGTGCTCCATGCGATCCGGGTCGTGAACGAGGAGGGCGGGGCGCGCCGCGAGGGGATCCCGGAACTCCTTCCGGGCCTGAACTTTGTCGTCGGGCTCGCCGGGGAGACGCCCGCCACGTTCGAGATGAACCGCCGCTTCCTGGAGCGCGTTTATGCCGAAGGCCTCCTGGTGCGGCGGGTGAACATCCGCCAGGTGATGCCCTTCCCCGGCACGCCCGCGTACGAGCAGAATACGCTGGGAAGGCACGAGAGCCAGTTCCGCCGGTTCAAGGAATGGGTCCGCCGAACGTTCGATGCGCCGATGCTGCGGCGCGTATTCCCTCCCGGGACCGTGCTCCGCAGGGTGGTGGTCGAGGAGGAGGGAAACCTCTCGTTCGGGCGGCAGATGGGCTCCTACCCCATCCTGGTCGGGATACCCCTGCCCCTTCCCCGCCGCACGGTCCTGGACGCCGTGGTGGTGGACTACGGCATGCGGTCGGTCACCGCGCTCCCGCACCCCGTCGAGGTGAACCGCCTCCCCGTCAGCGCCCTCCGCTGGATCCCCGGCATCGGGAAGAGAGCCGGGCTGATCGCCGCGAGGAGGCCGTTCAGGAGCCTCGAGGAGTTCCGGGCGGTCGCCGGGCGAACCCCGATCGATGAGTCCCTCGCCTTCTAGCCGTCGCGGAGCTCCATCACCCGCATGATGTCGGTGCGGGTGACGATCCCGATCAGGTCATTGCCCCGCATCACGGGGATCCGCCCGATGTTGCGGGAGGCCATGTGGCGCAGGGCATCGGTGAGAGGGGCCTGGGGCGGGAGCGTGAGGACGTCCCGTGTCATGACATCCTTCACCTGCGTCAGGTCCCGCTTATCCACCGGGACGCGGTGCACATCGTCCAGCGTGACCATGCCGACGAGCGAACCGTTCTGCATGACCGGAAATCCCAGGTGCTTGGTGCTGTACATGCGGTTCACCAGCTCGGTGAGCGGCGTCTCGGGAGATACGGTCATGACGGGCCCGGACATCACGTCCCCCACCCGCACGTCTTTCAGGAGCACGTTGTACTGCAGCTGCGCCGACTCCTGGCTGGCGGCGATGTAGATGAAGAAGGCAATGATGATGAGGATGGGGTTGAAGATGATGAAGCCGAATATGCCGAACAGAACGGCGAAGGCCTTTCCGATATTGGCCGCAATCCGTGTGGCGCGCGGGAGCGTCATCCTCTGCGCGAGCCACGCCCGCAGCACGCGCCCGCCGTCCATCGGGAAGGCGGGAAGGATGTTGAACCCGAAGAGGACGACGTTCAGGAGCCCGAGGTAGCCCCAGAGGAACACCCAGACTCCCGCGAGGGGGGGATCCGGGATGAAGGCGTCGCCGAGGTACATCACGGCGATGGAGACGAGCCCCAGGGCCAGGCTGGTCAGCGGGCCTGCGAGTGCCATCGGCAGCTCTATCCGCGGGTTCGGGACCTCCTCCTCGATGGAGGAGACACCGCCCAGGATCAGCAGGGTGATGCTGTTGATCTTCACGCCCCTCTTCTTCGCCAGGAGGGAGTGCGCCAGTTCGTGGATCAGGACCCCGACGAAGAGACCGATCGAGACCGCCGTGCCGAGGATGTAGGGATTGAAACCCGTCGCGATGATCCCCCGGTCGATGGTGAGGTTGAACAGATCCTCGAGGATGGATGCCGTTGGCCCGATCTGGACGCCGATGATCCAGGCGAAAAGGGGAATCACGAGGAGGAGGGACCAGTGCAATTTCAGGGGAATGCCGTAGATCGTCCCTATCTGGAGAGAGCCGCCGTTCATGATGCAATGGGGTATCTTTTTAACTTCTATAATAATATACTGATCACGAGGATCTGTATGCAGACGCAGGTTACTGAACTGTTCGGGCTCTCCGTATATACCGATAAGGCCGTGTATGTGGGGGATGTGGAGGACGTGGTGCTCGACGTCGACGGGAAGAAGATCGACTCCCTGGCTCTCGGCAACCTCAATCCGGAGTTCGTGGATGTGAAGGGCTTCCGCGGCGTGCGGATACCGTTCCGCATCATCAAGAGCATCGGGGACATCATCGTCATCCGCCATCTCGGCAGGGGCGCCCGGAGCGGGGACTGACATCCCGACGCCCCGGATCGGGTTCCGGATCCACGCATGGAAAACCGCGAAATTTTCAGCGGTCTCAAGATACTTCCCCCCGTTTTTGTCCGCCTGGACGGGCGAGCCTTTCACCGCCTCTCCCGCGTGCTGCAGTTCGAGAGGCCGTTCGACGAACGGTTCAGCGAGGCGATGCGGAGCGTCTGCGCGAGCCTGATCCGCGAGAGCGGCATGAGCCCCGACTTTGCGTTCACCTTCTCCGACGAGATCAGCCTCTTCTTCCGCCACCTCCCCTTCGAGGGGCGCATCGAGAAGATCGACTCGGTATGTGCATCCTATGCAGCGAGCAGCCTGACGCTCGCCCTCCGCTGCAGAGCGCCGCTGGCATTCGACGCCCGGATCCTGCCCGCGTTCGGACAGCACGCCATGGAATACCTGATCGAGCGCCAGAGGGAGGCCTGGCGGAACCACGTCAACGCCTATGGGCAGCACGCCCTCGTCGGGGAGGGGCTGACCCCCCGCGAGGCGGCCGCACGGCTGAAAAAAGTGCCGGCATCGGAGATTCACGAACTGCTGCACGCCCGCGGGATCAACCTGGCCAGGACGCCGGCGTGGCAGCGGCGCGGGGTGCTGGTCTACAAGGAGCTCGTGGAGCGGGAGGGCTACAATCCCCTGACGCAGCAGGCGGTGCGAGCCATTCGGAGCGAGGTGCGGATCTGCACGGAGCTTCCGCTGTTCGGCTCCCCCGAGGGGCGGGAGTTCCTCCGCTCACTCCTCGACCGCCCGTGAGACGTGCGTGACCATGCGCACGCCTTCCACGTCCCACGCGTTCTCCAGCGTCCACGCCCTCCCGCCCTCCGCGGACTCCGGGCCGCGGATGGCCAGGGTGTGCGCCCTCACCTCGCGCATGATGGGCTCCTTCCAGCCGTCGCGGACGAGCGTGCGGATGCGGTCGTCCGCGACGATCACCTCCGCCTCGATGTAGTCCTCGACGCGGAGATCGAGCTGGCGGCGCATCTCCTGGAGGCGGCGGATCACCTCGCGGGCATACCCTTCCGCCTCCAGCTCCGGTGTCAGCCTCACATCCACGTAGACCACACCGTCCCGCATGGGGGCGGAGAAGACGCCCTCGGGGAGTTCCTCCACAAAGCGGACGTGATCGGCGGTGATCTCGAACGTGGAATCGCCCTCGATGAGAACGACGCTGCCGTCCCGCTCCAGGGCGTCCTTCATCCACCGCCCGTCGGCGCTCTCGATCAGCCGCTTCACGCGGGGCGCTTCCTTCCCGAACGCCGGGCCGATCGCCTTCATGATCGGCTCGGCGCGGAACCCGATCCGATCCCACGCCCCCCGCACCACCGAGACCGTGCGGCTGTTCGCCCGGGAGCGGCAGATGCCGTTCAGGCGGGAGATCGCGTGCTCGATCTTCCCGCTCCCGGTCGCGACCACGCAGGTCTGCACCGGCCAGCGGAGCTTCCTCTTTCCCGCCTGGCGCGCCGCCGCCACCGCCTCGTCGAAGGAGCGGACCAGATCCATCGCCTCCTCGAGGTCGCGGTCGATGAGGCGCCGGTCCGGCGCCGCCCACTCCAGCATGTGGACGCTCTCGGGATCGCCCTCCGTGCGGAGGTTCTGGTAGATCTTCTCTGCCAGATGGGGGATGAAGGGCGCCAGGAGCTGCACGATCCGGCGGAGCGCGTAGTACATGGTGTCGTAGGCGAACGCCTTCTCCTCCGCCGCCTCCTCGAGCCACATGCGGGGGCGGACCAGCTGCACGTACCACCGCGAGAGATCCTCGAGCACCAGGGCGATCAGGGCCCGGGTGGCGTGGTGGAGCTGGCACTCGCCCATCGCCGCGTCCACGATGCCGGCGACCGTGTTCACCCGCGAGAGGATGCAGCGGTCCTCTTCGGGCATCCGCGCAAAGCGGGGGACCAGGGACTCCGCATCCCAGCGGCCGGAGGCGGTCACGGGCGGCTTGTAGCCGTCCAGGATCATGTAGGGGAGCGGGAAGCGGTAGACGTTCCAGAGGATGTTGATCGCACGGTTGACGGTCCGCACCCCCTCCCAGTTGAACTTCAGGTCGTCCCAGGGTGCGTTCGCCGAGAGCATGTAGAGGCGGAGGACATCGGCGCCGAACTTCTCCATCACCTCCTCGGGCTGCACCACGTTGCCCAGGCTCTTGCTCATCTTGCGCCCCTCGGCGTCCAGGGCGAACCCGTGCATCAGCACGGAGCGGTAGGGGGCGCGGTTGAAGGCGATGGTGCTCGCCCCGAGCTGCGAGTAGAACCACCCGCGGGTCTGGTCCTGCCCCTCGGTGATGAAGTCCGCCGGCCAGTGCTTCTCGAAAGCCTCGGTTTCGCGCGGGAACCGCAGCGTCGCCCAGGAGGCGACGGCGGAGTCGAACCAGACGTCGAAGATGTCCCGGACGCGGCGCATGGCCCCTCCGCACCGGCAGGGGATCTCCACGCCGTCCACGTAGGGGCGGTGCGGGTCCCCGATCCTCCGCCCCGATCGCTCCTCGAGCTCTGCGATGGTCCCGACCACCGTGTACTGGCGGCACCGTTCGCAGACCCATATGGGGATCGGGATGCCCCAGTAGCGCTGCCGCGAGATGCACCAGTCCCGCGACTCCTTCACCCAGTCGTGGAAGCGGGCGCTTCCCGCCCACTCCGGGAACCACTCGACCTCTCCGATCTCCTGGAGCATGCGGTCGCGGATCTCCGAGGCGCGGAGGAACCACTGTTCGGTGGCGCGGAAGATGATCGGCGCCTTGCAGCGCCAGCAGTGGCCGTAGCGGTGGACGACCTCCTCCTGCGCCAGCAGGTGGCTGCCGAGCTGCGCGAGCACGGCCGCGTTCGCCTCGCGGACGGGCATGCCGCAGAACATTCCGCCCTCTTCCGTGAACCGTCCGGCGGCGTCCACCGGGCAGAAGATGGCGAGCCCCTCGCGGATCCCCAGGATGTAGTCGTCCCAGCCGTGCCCCGGGGCGATGTGGACCATGCCCGTATTCTCCAGGGTGACGAAATCCGCCGTCACCACGCGGTGGGCGACCGCATCCTGGAAGGGGACCGCCGGGGCGAGGGGGGAGGAGTACTCCGTGCCGGCGAGGGCGCTTCCCGGCACGCGGTCCAGCACGGCATAGTCCTGGTACCTCCCCTTGCGGAGAACGCCCTCCACGAGGTCGTCCGCCATCCAGAGGATCTCCTCGGCATCCCCCTTCCTCGCACGCACGCGGGCGTACACCGCCTCGGCGTGGACGGCGACGGCGACGTTCGCCGGCAGCGTCCAGGGGGTGGTCGTCCAGATCACCAGGTACTCGTTCTCGCGGCCGTTTATCGGGAACTTGACGTAGATGGAGGGATCGGTCTCGTCCCAGTAGTCGACCTCGGAGTCCGCGATCGCGGTCTCGCAGCGGGGGCACCAGTTCACCACGCGGTGACCGCGTTCGAGCATGCCCCGCTCCTCCGCCCTCCTGAGGGTCCACCAGGCGGCCTCGATGTACTCTTCGGCGACGGTCATGTAGGGGTCCTCGAAGTCCAGCCAGACGCCGAGGCGCCGGAACTGCTCGCTCATGATGTCCTTGTTGCGGAGCGCGAACTCACGGCAACGCTCGATGAACGGCCCGATCCCGAACTCCTCGATATCTTTTTTGGAGGTGAACCCGAGCTCGTGCTCCACCTTCACCTCGATGGGGAGACCGTGCATGTCGTAGCCGGCCCGCTCGATGACGTGCCGCCCCTGCATGCGGTGGTAGCGGAGGATGCTGTCTTTTATGATCTTGTTCCAGGCCGTGCCGAGGTGGATGTAGCCGGTCGTGTAGGGCGGACCGTCGACAAAGAAGAACGGAGCGCCCCCGCTCTTCTGCTCCCTCACCTTGCTGTAGATCGCCTCTTCGCTCCAGAATCTCTGCACCGACTCTTCCACGTCGTTTGCATCGTAACTGCTGGTGACTTCCTTCACTCCGATCCCTCATGCCTCGTTCTGATCCCGCCTCAGGAAGTAAAATGCCCCCATGCACGCATGCGTAAGAAGTCTACTCTACAACCTTATCTGGCGATTTTGTGCATAGTATTTTTATATCGCAGCATTTTAAATATGCCTTCTGCGGGCGGGAGGGATGGCGGCACCGCCGGCGGCAGGTGCTCCGCCCTGCTGTCTCGCGCAGGGATGCGGAGGAGGATGAGAGCGTGGTCCGCGCCTTCCCGGATAGGCAGCGCGGGGACGCCGTGCTGGTCGCTCCCGACGGTGTGAAGTTCGTCAGGGGCGGTGATCCCGGGGATTCCGTGTACACCATCGAGGATTACCGCGCAGACGACATCCGCCCGGACGACGTCGTCCTGGACATCGGCGCCAACGCGGGCGCGTTCTGCATCCGGGCGGCGCGAAGGGCGCGGCACGTCTTTGCCGTGGAGCCGGTGACCGCCGATCTCCTGCGGTCCAACATCGCCCTGAACGGCGTGCGGGTCCCGGTGCTGGAGGGCGCTCTGGGGGATGGGGGCGTGCGGGAGATCTCGTGGGGCGGCAGGACGGTCTCCGCGCGAACGTATCCGCTCCGCGAGCTCCGCTCCCTGGCGGGAGGGTGCGACTTTCTGAAGTGCGACTGCGAGGGCGGAGAATGGTCCATCGTCCCGGCGGAGCTGGCGGGCATCCGCCGGATCGAGATGGAGCTGCACGTGCCCCCGATCTCCGGCCCCGTAAACCCGGCGCTGCTCGAGTACATCAGCCGGCACTATGCGTTCGAGATCGAGTGGCTGCACCAGCGGGGACCGCTCGGCGTCCTGGGGGTGCTGCACGCCGTCCTCCGGGCCTGATGCATCTGCCGGATGGCCTGGTACCGACTGGACGTGGAGCCCTGGTGAAATCCCGGCTCCTGCAGGTGCGTAGCACGCCACGGGGAGGCGGCGATAACCCCTCCCCTTCTGTTGCGATGGGCCCGTTCCCGGGAGCAGCGGGCGTGGGGATAGGGGAAGGAGCGGGATCGCACCCCGATTTCATGCAAGCTCTACGGAGACGACGGGGAGGGGCAGTCAATAGTATGAGCACCTTCCCATGCTTTGAGCTCTCATGATCAGGTATGGATTTTCAGGGGAGGAGCGCTCCCACAGTTGCGATAGGGCTGGATTGCGTATTTCCGCCCTTGGAGGCTATCGCAACAGCGGGGTGGGGGATGGGGGGAGGGGTGCGTCCCCTCCCCCTCAAGGGCCCCCTCCCGCTTCATGCGATAGGGCCTGTACAGGAAAGCGTGGAGACGTAGAAAGGGAAAAGCAATTCTCCGAGAGATAAACGGAAAATCATATTCCACGATCCCGGGAATGGATCGTTCATCCGACCTCGTGAAAGGCTTATCCTGTTGGGTTGGTTGAGGACGGGTTGAGGGGGGTGTGCACACTCCTTCAGTTCCCCGCCTCTCACCCGTGCGACAGGGATCCCTGGGGAAGGCGGATGGAATCCTGGCCTGCCATGCGATGATGCCCCCTTCGTCTGGTACGGCGGCGGGGGAGTAATGGAAAGGTATGTGGGTATTCCAGGCGGAGTTCTGGGTTCTACTTCTCGAATACGGACAAAAAGAATTGCCCTGCAGGAACCGCGCCCGCTGGAGCCGTCGTATCGGAGGGGGCAGGCTTCAGGCGTGAAAGAAAGGAGGGGTAGATGGGTATGCTACTTCTGCTGTATGGCGCGGGAAGCTCCCGCTGCTCGTTGCACTACGTATGCTAATTAGGGAGCGGTCAGGAATCCCTCGAATGCTTCGATCTCCCCATCCGCGAAGTTCTCGTTGATCGCTGCCACGAGATCTGCGATCTCGGAGGGTGTGTAGTCGGTGTTCTCTCCGCCAAGAACCGCGCTGGCGAGATCCATGACCTCCTGGACGGACATGCCGTCGAACTTCTCGTCGATGACCAGATCGACGACGAACACGTCCTCCATCAGGACCTCGTCGTACTCCCAGTGCCCGTATTCGCCCGCGTTCACCACCAGGTCCGCAAGGGCCGTCGCGCTCGAACCGAAGTCGGGATCGTACGCGTCGAATCCCAGGTTGAGCGCCAGGGCGACGACCTGCGTGGCGAAGGTGTTCTTCAGCTTCACCGGGTCAACGAAGCTCCCGCTCAATGCCCTCGGAGCGCCGCCCTGCTTCATGAAGCCCTCGACTGCGGCCGCCGATGTCAAGGTCAGCGTGTTCCCGCTGCCCACGACAAGACCGTCGGGAAAGGCTGATGCGAAATTGGCATCCCGATACGCGCCGGGGTTCCCCTCCTGCGCCGACGTTCCCCACCCTCCCTGCGTCTGGGTGCGGAACTCGCCCACGTCGAATGCAAGGGCCGGTGCTGCCAGGGCAAACACCATGCAGAGAACCACGGTCATATAGAGTCTCTTCTTCATTGGTACATCCCCCTAGGAACATCTGTGAGGTCCCCACCCTCCCATTCTCCCCCAGAAGGCACTACGAGGATGGGGCTCCTCACATGTCGGATTTTGAAAATTCCAGTATTTATAGATACCTTACAGCCTAATAATTATTATTCGTAAATAAGTTATCATAATGACTTAATTCATCAGTAATATGCAATAAAAACTAAATTAAAAATTCAGGTATAAAAAGAAATATTAATATATTAAATTGAAATATTAAACCCAATGCCGTGCACCGGGCCCCGGGGAACGGGGCGCCGACCACCATCTCTTTCTATCCTGCCATCCACCCTGCGGTATGCAGATCGCTGTGATTGGCCCGGAGCCCTGCTCGGAGGAGGAGTATGCGGCGGCACGAATCGTCGGTGGCCTGATCGCCGACCACCGCGGGACGCTCTGCTGCGGGGGGCTCGGCGGGGTGATGGAGGCCGCATGCCGGGGGGCGAAGGAGCGGGACGGCACCACCGTGGGGATCCTGCCGCACACCGGTGCGGGGAACCCCTACCTGGACATCGCCATCCGCACGGGCCTCGGGCACGCCCGCAACGCCGTTCTCGTCCAGTCCGCCGACGCCGTGGTCGCCATCGGGGGAGGGTACGGCACGCTGAGCGAGATCGCGATCGCCCTGAAGTGCGGGCGGCCGCTCTCCGGCTACCGCACCTGGGCGATCGAGGGAGTCATCCGCTGCGGCACCCCCGAAGAGGCCGCACTCACGGCAGTTCGCGCAGCGCGCCGATCCCGGTAGTATCGTAGCCGCCCAGGCGGCGGAGCACCTCCCGGAACGGCTCCGAGCGGAGCGCTGCGAGCATCGCCTGCACGCGCCCGTCCTCGAGGGTGTCCCGGTGCAGCGCGAGCTCGTAGCGCTCCCGGGCCACCGCCACGAACTCCAGGCCGAGCGCCCTTGCAGCGCTGTACACTCCCATCCCGGCATCCGCCTCGCCGCTCTTCACGGCGAGCGCGACCGCGAGGTGGGTGGTGACCTCGCGGTCGTAGCCGGCGATCTGCCCGGGGTCCATCCCCCGCTCCGCCAGGAGGCGGTCGAACAGGATGCGCGTCCCCGAGCCCCGCTGACGGTTGACGAAGGTGTGCATCGGCAGCTCCTCGAACCCGATCCCGGAACGGGACAGGATCCCCTGCTCCCGCAACGCGACCGTGACCAGCGCCAGGCGGGCGTCCGGCATGTACTTCCGCAGGTAGGGGACGTTGTAATCCCCCTCCGGGCCCAGGAGGTGCATCGGCGCCGCATGGCACTCCTGCCGCTTCAGGGCGAGAAGCCCGCCCATGCTGCCGGCGTGGACGGAGTGCATCTCCACGCCTGCCCGGCGCTGGAGGCAGTCGGCCAGGTGGTCCAGGGCGGGATCGTGGCTCCCGACGACCAGGAGCGCCCGCCCCGCCCTCTCCCGGGGGACCATCAGCTCCGCCTCGACCTCTGCCCCCGCCTCGAAGCCCTCGCGATCCTCCGGAATGCGGAGGCAGGCGTTGGAGCGCACGGCGCTCATCTGCACGCCGGCCCCGC
Organism: Methanomicrobiales archaeon; assembly: GCA_030019205.1. Classification (NCBI taxonomy): domain Archaea; kingdom Methanobacteriati; phylum Methanobacteriota; class Methanomicrobia; order Methanomicrobiales; species Methanomicrobiales archaeon. The sequence goes on along the minus strand of JASEFH010000006.1, from coordinate 38,696 downwards.
GGGAGCGGGGTACGGCCACCCATGCATCCCCGATCCGCCCCACCGTGAGGAAGACGAAGTCCAGCGTGCCGATCTCGGAGGTCAGGGTCGCGGAGAGGCGTGCCCGCAGCGTCTCCCGCTGCGGCGGCGGGAACCCGTACATCGCGACAAGAGGGGTCACGATCTCCCGCAGCACCGTCAGCGCGGAGAGGGGATAGCCGGGGAGGCCGATCAGCGGCTTTCCCTGCACCCTCCCGATGATCAGCGGTTTTCCGGGCTTGATGGCCACGCCGTGGACCAGCACCTCCCCCAGTTCCGCGACGATTCCGGCGGTGAAGTCCCGCGTCCCCGCCGAGGACCCGGCCGATACGATCACCAGATCGTTCTCCTCGACGGCGGCCTCGATCCGTGTGCGGATGAGATCGGGCTCGTCCGGTGTGATGGGATAGCAGCAGGGCGTGACGCCCAGGTCCGAGAGCCACGCGGCGGCCATCAGGGTATTGCTCTCCACCACCTGCCCCGGCGCCGGAGCGGAGCCCCGGGGAACGAGCTCGCTCCCCGTCGGGATCAGGGCGGCGCGGAGCGCGATCACATCGACCTCCGTGACCCCGAAGGCGGAGAGGGCCCCGAGCTCGAAGGGGCGGATGCGGTGGGCGGAGGGGAGGATCATCTCGGACTCCCCGATATCCTCGCCGATCGGGCGGACATGCTGCCATGGGCTGACCGGTTTGCGGATCCGGTACTGCCCGCCGTCCTCCCAGACGTCCTCGATCATCACCACGGCATCGCAGTCCGCCGGGACGACGTTGCCGGTGTTGACCCGCACGGCATTCGGGAGGGTGACGGGGTGCTGTTCACCGGCCCCCGCCGTATCCCCGCTCCGCACCGCGATCCCGTCCATGGCGGCGAGGTGAGCCGCAGGGACCGAGAACCGGGCAAATATGGGCGAGGCCGTGATCCGCCCGCTGGACTCCTCCACCGGGACGCGCTCGATCCGGGGCTGCGCCGCAAAGGCAGAGCGCATCCTCTCCAGCGCCTCTTCGAGCGTGACCAGTTTCAGGTATCTCTTCACCACAGCAGCACCTCCACCTCCACTCCCGCCTCGAACCCCTCGCTCCCCGCCGGAACGCGGACGGCGCCGTCGCTCCGCACCAGCGTGTTCAGGAGACCGGACTTCCCGAACAGGGGAGTCGCCTCCCCGTTCTCCACCCGCACGCGGACGTACTCCTCCCTTCCCCGGGAGGAGGGGATATTCTCCCGCAGGCGGGCGGTGACGGTGCACGGCCGCCGCGCATACCCCGTCATCGCGGAGAGCAGGTGCGAGGCGATGGCGACGAGCACGACGAAGGCGGAGGCGGGATGGCCGGGGAGGCCGATGACGGGCTTCCCCTCCGCATGCCCGATGATCGTGGGTTTTCCGGGCTGGAGCGCAACCCCGTGGACCAGCACCTCCCCGATCTCCCCGATCACCGAGGCGACCATGTCCCGTTCGTCCTTGGAGCTCCCGCCGGAGACGAGAACCGCGTCGCACTCGCCGACGGCCCGGATCAGCGCCCGGCGCAGACTCTCCCGGCTGTCGGGGACGATGCCGTAGCAGCGGGGGATGCAGCCGTACTCCCGCACGAACCCGCTGCAGACGGAGGAGTTCGCGTCGCGAACCTGCCCGATCCCGGGCTTCGCGGAGACGGACACGAGTTCGTTCCCGGTGGAGAGGATCCCGATCTCTGGAGCGGCGGTCACCGGGACGTGCGCATACCCGATGGCGGCAAGCACGCCCAGCTCCTGCGGACCGAGCCGGGTCCCGCGGGGGATGGCGGTCGCGCCCGCGGCGAAGTCCTCCCCCCGCCCGAGCACGTTCTCGCCGGCCGCCACCGCCCGCTTGACCAGCACGTCGCCCCCGATCCGCTCGGCGTGCTCGATCATCGCGACGGCATCCGCCCCGGGCGGCAGCATCCCCCCGGTGGGGATGTAGGCGCACTCCCCGCGGCGGATCGGCTGCTCCGGGGCGCGCCCCATGACCACCTCCCCCGCGAGTGTCAGCACCGCGGGGATCGCCTCGCTCGCCCCGTGCGTATCCCGGGCGGCGACCGCGTAACCGTCCACGATCGAGCGGTGGAAGCCCGGGATGTCGATATCGGAGCGTGCGTCCTCTGCCAGGATCCGCCCGGCGGCATCCGGCAGGAGGGCCACTTCCCGCTTCGGCGGGGGCGCGAGGGAGCGGACGACCTCGATTGCCTTCTCCACCGCGACGACCCGCAGGAATACGCTCATTTGAAGCAGCCCAGCTGGCAGCCGCGGATCTTCACCCGGTACCGGTTGCAGAACTCCCCGATATCGGCCTTCGGTATACCGTACTCCTCGGCGATCTTCCAGGCCTGAGCGCAGGTAATCTGGTTCTCGATTCCCGACTCCTGCAGGGCGCGGCGTATCTTGTCTTCGTCCATGGTAAAGTAGGGTGCACCCTCAATAGAAATAGTGTTTACTATCAGGCACGCATTAAGTACCTATACTTCACGCCGAGGCGACGCATGGATGTAGCACTGATCTCGTCCCGGCAGGATCCGGCCGGGGCGAACATCCGAGAGCATGTCCTGGAGGTGCTGGATGCAGGAGCCGGGGAGGATCGCGGATCATCCCCCCGCTGGATCCCCGTGGAGGTGGACGGGCGCCTGATCGAGCAGGACGGGATCGACCGCGGGCTCGGGGCTGATCTGATCGTCTTCCTCTCGCGGCACCGCAGCGAGCATCCCCGCCCCGTCCTCACCGTGCACGCCACCGGCAACTTCCATGCGGCTGCCCTGGGCGGTCGGGCGGGCGAGCTGGCCCCGGCAGCCCCCGCCTGGATGCACGCCGTACTGAGAAACCTCGTCCGGATGGCCCCCGGGGGCTACCGGGTCTCCTACGAGGCGACCCACCACGGGCCCACGGACCTGGTGACCCCCTCGTTCTTCGTGGAGATCGGCAGCACCGAAACCGAATGGGTGGACCCGGCAGCCGGGAGTGCCGTGGCGCGTAGCGTGCTCTCCGCGTCCCCCCTGCGGACGGTAGCCCTCGTCGGGTTCGGGGGCAACCACTACGCGGCCCGGGAGAGCGGGATCGCCCTGACGACCCGGGGTGCGTTCGGGCACATCGCCCACAGCCGGGAGGCGGGACGCCTCGATCTGCCGCTCGTGCGCCAGATGGTGGAGAAGAGCGGCGCCGTCGCGGCATACCTGGACAGAAAAGCCCTCTCCGCACCCGAGCAGACGCGGATCCGGGACCTCCTGCGGGATCTCGCCGTCCCGGAGGCGAGCGAGGGGGAGCTGCGGGAACTGGGGAACCTGGCCTGGGAGACCTACCTGGGGATCCGGGCGTGCGGCGAGGAGATCGCACCCGGCTCCCGCAGCCACCCGCACAACCTGCCCGAACACGGCGATCCCGCGGTTGTATCCCTCCCTCCTGCACTCGTCGCCGAGGCGGTGCGGGCGGACGGGAGCGGCTTTCTTGCGGAACTGGACGGACTTCCGGTAGTCCATTTAACCGCATCATCGGGGCAGATACTCCCCAAATTCATCACGTATCAGGATTATCAATCGGAATTAATCAATGATTTAATATCTTTATGTGTAAAACTCATTAGTGGTTGTGCAGACACTGCAGTCGAGGGTGATCGTCTGATTATCCGGAGACTCCGTTTCGACCCCCGGAAGGCGCGCGATTTCGGGGTTCCGAAGGGCCCGCTCTTCGGCATGCTGTCCGAAGGGAAGACTGTGGAGGTCGACGGGCGGACGATCACGCCCGCCATGGTGCAGACGTGCAGTGTGACAGAGATTCACATCCCGGGGTTGGCGAGGTATCTATGAAATCGATATTGGAAGAGGCAATTGCTCGAGCGAACGGTCAGGCAGAGGAAGAGGCGGTCAGCACCGAGAAGACGCAGGCGGACAGGGAACTGGAAGAGATCCTCCAATCGCTCCGAACCGAGATCGCCGTCGTCGGCTGCGGTGGCAGCGGCTGCAATACAATCACCCGCATGATGGAGGAGGGCATCCATGGCGCCCGGCTCATCGCCATCAACACGGACGCCCAGCACCTGCTCCGCACCCGCTCCGAGTACAAGCTCCTGATCGGGCGGCAGCGGACGCGGGGGCTGGGGGCAGGGTCCATCCCCCAGGTGGGGGAGGAAGCGGCTCTCGAGAACGAGGAGGATATCAAGCGGACGGTCTCGGGCTGCGATATGGTCTTCATCACCACCGGTCTCGGGGGAGGCACGGGAACGGGGTGCGCGCCGGTGGTGGCGAAGGCGGCGCGGGGGGAGGGGGCTCTCACCATTGCCGTCGTCACCCTGCCGTTCACCGCGGAAGGGACGATCCGCCGCGAAAACGCCGAGGCGGGACTCGAACGCCTGCGGGACATGGCGGATACGGTGATCGTCGTCCCCAACGACCGCCTGCTGGAGGTCGTACCCCGCCTGCCGCTCTACGCAGCTTTTAAGGTCTCAGATGAAGTACTTACCCGGGCCGTGAAAGGGATCACCGAACTGATCACCATGCCGGGTCTGGTGAACCTGGACTTCGCCGATGTGCGGACCGTCATGGAGCGCGGAGGCGTGGCGATGATCGGCATGGGAGAGAGCGACAGCGAGGATAAAGCGGCGGACTCTGTCAAGAAGGCCCTCCGTTCTCCGCTCCTGGACGTGGACATCTCCGGTGCCACCGCTGCCCTGGTCAACGTGGTCGGCGGCCCCGATATGACCATCGCCGAGGCGGAGGGCGTGGTGCAGGAGGTATACAACCGCATCGATCCCAACGCCCGGATCATCTGGGGAGCCCAGGTCGATCCCGACATGCAGCACAAGATGCGCACGATGCTGGTGGTGACCGGTGTGCACTCCCCCCAGATCTACGGCCGCGCCGAGAAGGCCGCTCCGAGAATGGTGCGGCAGTTCGAGATAGATTTCATGAAGTGAGGATATGGATTTCAAGAAGTTCCAGGTAGAGGCGAAGGGCTTCAAGATCGAAGAGGAACTGTTCAGCAAGTACTGGCGGATCCTCAAACTCGCCAGGACTCCCACGCGGGAGGAGTTCCAGAAGATCGCAATCGTGGCAGCGGCCGGCATCCTGATCGTCGGGCTCGTTGGATTCCTGATCTACGAGTTCGTGCTGGTATTGCCACACTGATGCCTATGACCGATGGTGAGAACAGGATATTTGCCATAAAGACGACGGCGAAGCAGGAGCGGGCAGTCGCGGACAGCATCAAGAAGGTGGTGGAGTCCGGCAGCGACATCAAGGTGACCGCCATCATCGTCCCCGACGAGCTCCGCGGCTACGTGCTCGTGGAGTCCCCGGAGAAGTACGCCCGCATCGAGCAGCTGGCCGAGCGGGTCCCGCATGCGCGCTCCGTGGTGCGCGGGGAGACGCGGCTCGAGGAGGTGGCGCATTTCCTGGTGCCGAAACCGGTGGTGAGCGGCATCCAGGAGGGAACGATCGTGGAGCTGATCGCCGGCCCCTTCAAGGGGGAGAAAGCCGTCGTCAAACGTGTCGATACCGGGAAAGAAGAGATTACCGTGGAATTGTACGAGAGCGTCGTGCCGATCCCCATCACGGTCCGCGGCGACCACGTCCGCGTGGTCGAGAAGGCCGAAGAGAGCGCCTGAATTCCCCTTCCCCTCCCCTTTTCCCCGCACGCTCGGGCGAATCGGCAACCGCCGCCGCAGTGCCTTCCAGGATGGGAGACCGCTGTCGGCGGGTCCGTTCTGCGATCAGAATGCAATTGATACCTTTAAGTCTGCCGGGTGCCACCTTATTTAACCCAAGCTCTGTTCCCGTGCGGAGCAGGCATGGTGATTGCTGCGATGGCAGAAGTGGTCGAAGTACTGGTAGCCGGCGGCAAGGCAACCGCAGGACCCCCGCTGGGTCCTGCGCTCGGACCCCTCGGTATAAACGTGAAGGCGGTCGTCGACGAGATCAACCGGAAGACTGCAGAGTTCAACGGCATGCAGGTGCCCGTGACGGTCACGGTCGACGAAAAGAAGAACTTCACGATTGACGTGGGCATTCCCCCCACGACGGCGCTCATCATGAGAGAGGCCGGTATCGAGAAGGGTTCGGCCCAGCCCAACACCCAGTTCGTGGGTGAGCTGCCGCTCGAGGCCGCTGTCAGAATCGCCCGCGTAAAGCTCGACGATATGCTCTCGTACACGCTCAAGTCCGCCGTCAAAGAGGTGGTCGGGACGTGTGTAAGCCTGGGCGTCCAGGTGAACGGCCGAAAGCCCAAGGAGATTCTGAAGGCCATCGACGAGGGTGAGTTCGACAGCGTGCTTGTCGAATCGTGATGCGAATACAACCCATAGGAGATCGGTTGCGGTCGCGAACTATGGAGGTAATGGATGGTAGAGAGATCCAGAATAGTCGACGCTGTAAAGGCAGCGTTGGAACAAGCGCCTGAGCGCAAATTCCGTGAAAGCGTGGATATCACGGTCAGTCTGCGGAATATCGATATGGCGCAGCCGAAGAACCGTATCGACGAGACGATTCTTCTTCCCCACGGAACCGGCGACAGGGCAAAGATTGCGGTCCTCGGCCGAGGCGATATCACCACCCAGGCGCGGGAGGCGAACGTCGACCTGATCCTGGGCCCCCAGGACATCGAGCGTCTCGGGGGGGCTCCCCGGGAGGCACGCAAGATTGCCGCCGAATACCGCTTCTTCCTGGCGGAGAATGCCGTGATGTCCATGGTCGGACGATGGCTCGGGACCCGTCTGGGGCCCCGGGGGAAGATGCCCACGCCCATTCCGCCGGGAACCGATATCCGCCCGATCGTGGAGCGTCTGCGAGGTTCGGTGCGGATCCGCACGAAGGACAAGAAGGTCTTCCATGCCAAGGTCGGAACGACGGATATGCCGCCGGATCACATTGCAGACAACATCGATGCGATCCTCAAGAGGGTCGAGTCGGTGCTGGAGCAGGGCCCGCACAACATCCGGGCGGTGTACGTCAAGACCTCGATGGGTCCTGCCGTGAGGGTGGTGTAGAATGCCTCTGTACACCCGCCACCTGCCCGCCTGGAAGCGGAGGGAAGTGGAGATGATCAAGGAGGGCATCCGCTCCCACAGGGCGATGGCTCTCGTCGACATGCAGGGGATTCCGGCCACGCAGCTGCAGCAGATTCGGGCAGACCTGCGCGACGTCGCGAAGATCCGGATGACCCGAAACACCCTGATCGATCACGCCCTCGCCGAACTCGGCGGGGACGTCGAGGGGGTCCGCGGTTACATCTCCGGCCAGAGCGCACTCCTGTTCACGGATGTGAATCCCTTCAGACTCTACAAGATGCTGGAGAAGACCAAGACGAAGATGGCCGCAAAGCCCGGCGAGATCGCGCCCCAGGATATCGTGGTGGAGAAGGGTCCGACGAGCTTCAAGCCCGGCCCGATCGTGGGCGAGCTCCAGCAGGCAGGCATCCCCGCCGCCATCGAAGGGGGAAAAGTCAGGATACGGGATACCAAGACGGTTGTCCGCAAGGGCGAGGTCATCAGCAAGAAGATGGCCGATGTGCTCCAGAAACTGGGTGTCAAGCCGATGGACGTCGGTCTGCGCATGCAGGTGACCTACTACGAGCACACGCTGTATCGCCCGGAGATGCTCGTCATCGACGAGGAGGCCTACTTCAACCAGTTCGTGCAGGCGGTACGGCAGGGATTCAACCTCTCGGTGAACGCCGTCATACCGACACCGTCGACCATCGGCACGCTGATGGCGAAGGCGGCGCAGGAGGCCCGCTCCCTGGGAGTGGAGGCATCCATCTACGAGTCCGGCGTGATGGACAGCATCATCGGGCGGGCATTCCGTGAGATGCAGGCCCTGAAGAGTATCGTGGAAGGACAATAAATTCGAAGACTCAGGTGATTGTGATGGAATATATCTATGCAGCGTTGATCCTGCACCACGCAGGAAAGGAAGTGAACGAACAGAACGTGAAGGCCGTTCTCTCTGCCGCCGGCGTCGCGGCAGACGATGCCCGCGTGAAAGCCCTTGTCGCCGCCCTGGAAGGCGTGAACATCGAGGAGGCCATCAGCAAGGCCGCCGTCGCAGCGCCGGTGGCCGCCGCCGCACCCGCAGCCGCCGCAGCGGCGCCCGCAGCGGAGGCACCGAAGGAGGAGAAGAAGGAGGAGAAGAAGGAAGAGGAGGAAGAGAGCGGCATCGCAGGGCTCGGAGCCCTGTTCGGCTGAACTCATCGCCTCTTTCTCTCACTTTTTCAAAGATCATCCCCCCCAATCGCTCGCGAGTACGTGCCAGACCGCTCGCCGCCGTGCCGATCGGAGAGAACAGAGAGGGAGTCGCTGCAGGTTCGGGCTCAACACGGGTCCCGGAGATGCGGTCCAGGACCTGCACGCGCGATACTCGTCGACGGGGCGATGATGGGGAGAGCCTGCGTTTCAGTATCGCCGCTCCTGCCCGTCTGACGGGATACAGGCCTATCGTGACTTGCGGACGGGAGTGCGTCTCCTTCCCGAGTATCCCCCATTCGTATGCTCACCCCTGCAGATGTGGATTCTTCATCTATTGGTGAAGGGGTATTCGACGAGGAAGCGGTTGCCACCCTATTCCAACCGCTTTCTTCCCCGATGTCAAGCCCTATCGCACCTGTGGGAGGGGAATTGGAAGGGGGAGGGGGGCGCACCCCCTCCCCCCGTGCCCCCACCCCGCTGCTACGATATCCTCCAAGGGTAGAGGATCGAGGGTAGAGGATCGGGAGCGATACTTCACCGTGCCTCCCCCCGGGATCTTCCGCATCGAGATGAGTCCTGCAGAAGAGGATGCAGTCTGTCTGACAGGGAGATCCGGTCCTTGAACCATGAGTCCTCTGCGGGATAGAGACGATGATTCTTCGCCATCCTGAAAGAGCCCCGCCTGCCGGCAAGGATTCGGGATGCCGCCGGTCGAGGGATGCAGTCCACGGTCAAGGCAACCGTGCCGCTCCGGATCTCGGACGGGAACGGAGAAGAGGTGCCGGGGTGCGATCGCACCCGCTTCCGATGCGGAGATCTCTGCAGGAGCGATCCCCTCCCGAGGAGGATGGCGGTGGGGATTGCCCCGGGCGCGTCTCTTCTATCCCGCTCCCCGCAGGATCTCCAGCATCGCCCGCGCATTCGCCGGCATGCTGTGGTCGTTGTTGAAGAAGACGTACGCCCGCTCGGGGCGGGCTGCGCGGATCCGCTCCGCCGTCTCGCGCAGCTCCTCCGCGGGGTAGTCGTAGGCGTACCAGGCTCCTCTCCCGTGCATCCGCAGGTAGACGATCGGGCCCGGAAAGATGCGGTTATGGACGTGGGGCGAGTCCACCGAGACCACTACAGCATGCCTCTGCAACGCCTCCATCTTCGCATCGTCCCCGAGTACCTCCCGGTTCCGGATCTCGAGGGCGCAGCGGTCGCCGAGGTCTACCGCCCGTGCGAACTCGGCCAGCCGCTCCGTGTCCGCGAAGCGCGGCGGAGCCTGAAAGAGGTAGAAGTCGACACGGTCGTCGAGCGGCTCGAAGATCGAGCGGAACCGCTCCCATGCCTCCAGGGCCCCGTCGCCGAACTGGTGGCGGTGCGTGACGAGACGGTGCACCTTCACCGCCCAGCGAAGCGACGATCCGTCCCGGGCCCAGCCCTCCACGTGCTCCCGCCGGGGAAAGCGGTAGAAGCTGCCGTTCAGTTCGACGGCGTTCAGGCGGAGCTCCTCGACGTACCACGCCAGGCTCCTTCCCCGGTTCCAGGCGTACGACCACCCGCTCGTGCCCACGTAGATCTCCATCCCGGGCGGTTCTGGTACGGGAGTATAAATACGTTCCCCGGCCGGGGATCTCCCCGCATCTCCGCCTGCCCCGCGTGCGGGCTGTCGTCTCGCACCCGGGGATCGGGTCGGAATCGGGGGGGGCGTACCGAGCCTATATATGTCATGCGTGTGAATCCAGAAGTATCATGCAGCAGGAGCACCAGGCAACTGCAAAAATTGTGAATCTCCTCCGCTTCAAGCAGAAGGGCATGACAATCTCGGAACTCTCCCGGAAGGCCCGGTTGAACCGCCACTCCGTTGCCAAGTATCTCGAGATCCTGCTGACGTCCGGCCGCGTGGAGGTGGATGCCATCGGGAACGCCAAGGTCTACCGCCTCTCAAAGCGGGTTCCCCTCTCGGCATTCATGAACTTTACCGCGGAATTCATCCTGGTGCTGGACGAGGATCTCCATCTCGTCCAGGTGGACGACCACTACCTCGACTTCATCGGCTGCGTGCGGGACGCCGTGCTGGGGCGCAGAATCACGGAGATCACGCTCCCCCTCGTCACGGACTCGGAGATCTGCACGGCGATCCGGAGCGGCATCCGGGAGGGGATCGAGTTCGCGGACCTGGTGCACGCTCGGGATGCGCTGACGCTCCACTTCAAGGGAAAGGTGCTCCCGACCGCGTTCGAGGGGGGGAACCGCGGATTGACCATCGTCCTGGAGGACATCACCCGCGAGAAGGAACTCGAAGAGCGCGAGATCCGGCATCTGGAGAGCATCGAGTTTCTGGCACAGGCTGCCATGCAGTTTGTCCGCCTCCACACCGAAGAGGATATCTACGGGCTGATCGGGGAGGGCTTGCACGACCTGATCCCGCAGGGAATCGCCGTCGTCAACGCCTACAACCCGATCTCCGGCGCACTCTGCGTCCGCGGCGTCCAGGACGAGCGGGCGCGGGACCTGTTCCGCCAGGTCCTGGGCAGGGATATCGTCGGCATGGGCATTCCCGCCGATCCCCTCGCCGTCTGGGATCTCGCCCGCACGGCTACCATCCGCCGCCCGCAGGCCGGCGATCACGACGTGAGACATCTCTACGACGTAACCGCGTGGGGTCTGCCCGAGAAGACGTCCGATGCGCTGGCGCGTGCCCTCGGCATGGAAGAGATCTACGTCGCCGGCCTCGCCTGGGAAGGCCAGCTCTACGGCAGCATCACCGTCTTCCTTCCCGGGGGAGCGGACATCGGCGACGAGAGCACGATCGACTCGTTCATCAACCTCTCGTCGATGGCGCTCCGCCGCATGATCGCCGAGGATGCGCTGCACGATAGCGAACAGCGATTCCGGGACGTGGCCGATCTCTCCCCCTACCCGATCGCCATCATCGACCGCAACGGGGAATACTGCTACATAAACCGCAAGTTCACGGAGACGTTCGGGTATACCCGGAGGGACATCCCGGACGGGCGGGCCTGGTTTGCCCGGGCGTTTCCCGATCCTGAATATCGGAGACAGGCGGTCGAGACCTGGAAGTCCGACCTTGCCCGTGCATCGGTCGGCGAGGTCCGCATGCGGGAGTTCGACGTGCGGTGCAAGAACGGCACGGTAAAACCGATCGTCTTCCGCCCCGTGACCCTCTCCGACGGGAACCAGTACGTCACTTACGAGGACATGACCGAGAAGAGGAGAGCGGAGGAGGCGCTCCTGGACGCCAACTGCAGGCTCCAGGATATCATCGAGTTCCTCCCCGATGCCACGTTCGTGATCGACAGCGATCGGCGGGTGATCGCCTGGAACCGCGCCATGGAGGATCTGACCGGCGTTGCGCGCGGGGAGATGCTGGGAAAGAGCGATTTCGCCTATGCGCTTCCGTTTTACGGGCGCTCCCGCCCGCTGCTGATCGATCTGGTGGGCGGGTCGGATCCGGCGGCGGAGTCTCTCTACAGGGTATTCCGCAGGGAGGGGGAGTCGGTCATGGCGGAGGGTTACCTTACCCTCTCCCGGGACGGGCGGCGGCGGCTGCTCCAGGGGCGGGCCTCGCCGCTCTATGACCGGCACGGCAACCGCGTGGGGGCGATCCAGTCCATCCGCGACATAACCGGGCTGCGGCGACGGCTCGGGGTGTCCCGACAGCGGACGCAGCCGGCGTCCACGGCTGCCCGGATTCACGCGGGAGTTCGGGGATCTCTCCCCGGTGCATGCGGTGATGGGGGACGTCACCTCTCCTGACGTTCCGGCGAGGGAGGGGAGTGCGGGGGATCGCGTGAGCCATCCCCCGGTTGCGGCAGGGACGGTGGAGGCGAGATGCCCGGCCCCCTCTCCCATCCCGATCGCGGAGGACAGCCATTCCCGCCGTGCGGCCACCGGGGGGCAAGGAGGGGGTGAGATCGCGGGCGCGGGCCTCCCGAACGGATCCCCGGGTGGCGGCACGGGGATCGGGATCCGGCAGTCCGCCACAGATGCTTGCTCCCATTGGCATCCACTTGTGCAAGGCAGCAGTGCGAACTATACCTGCGCGCCACCATTGCATTTCATATGCGCACAACAGTTCTGGCTGACAAAAAATTATTTTTAAGCACGCTGTAGCGTTGTTTGCCCCTGTGGGGCGGGTGTCTGCCATGCCCGAGATCGAGAAACTGGTTGAAAAGGGAGATGTCGGAGGCCTTATCCAGGTCCTCTCGGCCGGAGACGTGTATAAAGGATTGAAAGCCGTGTATGCGCTCGGTTCTATCGGTGGACCGGCCGTGGATCCCCTGCTCGAAGTTCTGAAGAACGGCCACCGCGATATCCGCTGGGGAGCGGCGATGGCGCTGGCCAGGATCGGGGCGCCGGCTCTGGATCCCCTGATCGATACGCTCCGGGTCCAGGATGCCCAGGTGCGCAATCCGACGGTCTGGGCCCTATCGGAGATCGGAGACGCACGGGCAGTGCAGCCTCTCGTGCAGTGCCTTCGCGACGAGACCTCGGAGACCTGCCGTGCGCTGACGGCGGCTGCGCTGCTGAAGCTCGGGGACCCGGAGGGCGTTCGGGAGGTCCAGCATCAGTTCGAGATGCACGGCGAGGAGTTCATCGGATACGTCATGGAAGCCTATGAGGGGAGTTGACCGGACTCCCATCATACCATCACGCTCTTCATCCGCCAGAAGCCGAACCGTCGAGACCTCTCCTGTTCTGGTGCGCCGGCTCCTTCTCTGACGGTTCATGCGTGCTGTCGTTCCCCTCGACGGGCGATCGGACGGCCCGGGCTCCGCGCCTCTAGCCCTCGCGGTGCAGGAGGGCGGCGTGGATGCACTGACCGTAGGAGATGCAGCCGTCCCCCAGGGGGTATTCGGCATGGACGGCGAGCGTCAGCCCCCTGCCGGCGAGCTCTTCCGCGATGGTCGTCCGGATCGCATCGTTGTACGCCACCCCTCCGCTCAGGACGATCGTCTCGATGCCGCTCTGCTCCGATGCGTGGATCGCCAGCGCGGCGATCCCCCTCGCCAGGTTGAACTGGACCGAGGCGGCGATGTCCGCCACCGTCCGCTCTCTTTCCGCGGAAGTCAGCCCGGCGGTGCGCTGGAAGCGGCGGAACGCCTCCGCGAGGATGGTCCGCGTCTCCAGGATCTCGCAGCGCTCGGACTGCCGGTACGCGAGCGGCCAGGGCTCGGGGCGACCGCGGAACGCCGCAGCCTCGAGCCGCATCGCCGGCTCGCCGTCGTAGGTGCGCTCGCGGCAGATCCCGAGCAGGGCGGCGGCGGCGTCCAGCACCCGCCCGGCGCTGCTCGTCCAGGCGACGTGGACGCCCCGCTCCACCTGCCGCTCCAGCACCCCCAGCTCCACGTCGCTCCAGCCCCGGTCCCCGAGCAGCTCCAGCGTCCCGCTTTCGGGGAGGATGCCGTAGAGCATCCGCTCCGGGAAGCGCGTCGCCAGGTCGCCGCCCGGCATCGGCACCGACTCCAGGTGGGCGACGCGCTCGAGGTGCGGGACCGCGCCCGCGAAGATCTCGCCTCCCCAGACCCGCCCGTCGTCCCCGTAGCCGACCCCGTCGATGGCGATGCCGATGCAGGGCTCCATCGTCGCGGCCGCAATGTGCGCCCGGTGGTGCTGCACCGCCACGAGATCGGCCCCGAACTCCCCGGCGAGCGATGCGGCGAAGCGCGTGGAGAGGAACGCAGGGTGGAGATCGTGGGCGATGGTGTCGTACCGGGCCCCGATCAGACGCCGGAGCTTCTCCTCGGTCTCCTGCAGGTAGGCGAGGGTCGGCGGGTTCCGCACGTGCCCGATGTGCGGGGAGGTGATGCAGAACCCGTCCTTGTAGAGGGAGATGTTCGAGTTCAGTTCGGGGCCCACCCCCAGGATCTGGCGGCGCCCGAGATCGATCCGCCTGCGCTTCGGAGCGCAGCCGCGGGAGAGGCGGATGATATAGCCGCTCCTCACCACGGAGTCGTCGCAGCGGTTGAGGATCGCGCGGTTGTGCACCAGGAAGAAGTCCACGTCCTTTCCGAGTCTGCGGACCGCCGTCCCGGTATCGGTGATCATCGGGTCGCCGGGCATGTTCGCGCTGGTCATGATCAGCAGCGGGTGCTCGAGCCGCGTGAAGAGGAGATGGTGGAGCCCGGTGTAGGGGAGCATGCAGCCGAGGGTGTGCAGGTTGCTGATGGAGGAATGGGCGAGGGGATCGCGTTTCCTGAGCACCACGATCGGGCGCTCGGGGCTTGTGAGGGCTTGCCGCTCTTCCGGAGAGACGATGGCGAGGGCATCGAGCGCCTCCGGCTTCACCATGATCGCGAACGGCTGCTCCGTTCGCCCCAGCCTTCGCTTCAGCTCGCCCGCGGACTCCTCGATGCAGGCGATGTGGAATCCCCCCATCCCGCGCACGGCGACGATCCGTCCGCTGTCCAGGAGTCGGGCGGTCTCCCGGATGGGATCCGGGGTCTCTACGGGGCCGCCTCCGGCATCGAGGAGCGCCAGCTGAGGGCCGCAGGCAGCGCAGGCGATGGTCTGGGCGTGGTGCCGGCGGCATGCCGGATCCGAGTACTCGCGCCGGCACGCGGGGCACAGGGGGAACTCCGCCATCGAGGTCCGTTCGCGGTCGTAGGGTATCCCGCGTATGATGCTGTAGCGCGGTCCGCAGTTTACGCAGGATGTCGCCCAGTAGTTCTCGTACCGTCCGCCCTCCTGCAGGATGTCCTCCAGGCACTCCCTGCAGACGGCGACATCGGGCGGGATGAATCCCGAGAGCGCTCCCGTCCCGCTCGGCAGGATCTCGAACGCGGGAGGCGCCTCGCCGTTCACCGCGTGAACCTCGACACTGTCGATACGGGAGAGGGGCGGGCCCCGGCTGACGGCGCCGAGGAACTCCTCGAACCGATCGCCGTAGGCGACGATCTCGACTTCGCTCCCCGTGTTCTTCACGGTGCCGCGGATACCGAGCTGCAGCGCCTGTGCATATACGAAAGGACGGAACCCGACTCCCTGTACAATGCCACGGACGAGGATCTTTCCACTGGAACGCATCAGAAAATTCTGAAAAAATTTATTGAGGCTCAACACCTTATAATAATTGGGGTTTTGCTTGACGGGCCATATCAGGATAGTGAACGATCCGGTGGAGATGATCCCTCTGCTTGTCTGTTTCAACAACACGAAGTACAAGGAGATTTTCGAGCGCCTGAACCGGAACTGGCTGACCGAGGAGGAGCTGACCGCGCAGTGGGATGCGGCGACCGTCTCGGACTGTCTTGCAATCCTCAAGAAGGGAAACCTGATCGAAGAGCAGTGGAGGATGCCATCGCCCGGCCAGAAGCCGGCCCGGGAGTACAGGACCATCTACAGCCGGTTCCGGGCGAACTTCCAGTGCAACATGCACGATCTCGCCGACCTGCTCCACATCGCCATCTCCACGGACGAATGCCTGCGTACGGTCGTCGAGCAGGTCGAGCAGGAGATACGGAACGGAAACACGTCAATCAACGACCTCTCCCGGAAATTCGGCGTGAGTCCGATCTTCGTGAAGGGTCTGGCCAAGCGCATCCCTCACTTCGACGTGAAAGGGCAGGGAATGGTGCTCCTTGAGCGAACCCGTTAACGATCCTCTGTACGTGATTCTGCGCAGCAAAAGCGAAGCGACCCGTTTCCAGATACTGGTGGAGATCGCCGAGAACCAGCCGGCCGTCCGCCAGCAGGAGATCGCCCAGAAGCTCGGGGTGACCCCGCAGGCCGTGTCCGAGTACATCCGCGAGCTGGTGGAGGAGGGGATGGTCAGCGCGCACGGGCGGGGGCGCTACGAGGTCACCCGGAAGGGGATCGAGTGGGTTCTCGGCAACGCCGAGGTGCTCGAGACCTATGCCCGCCACATCCGGCGGGACATCATCCACCAGATCGCCGTCTGGACGGCGATCGCCGCCGAACCGCTGCGGGAGGGGGATACGGTGGGCGTCTACATGCAGGACGGGCTGCTCTACGCCGGCACGCAGCCCCGCGCTGCCATGGGGATCGCCACCATGGACGCCGAAAAAGGCCAGGATCTGGGGATCGCGCAGCTATCGGGGATCATCGACCACCGCGAGGGGGCGGTCCAGGTCTGCAAGGTGCCCCGGGTGGAGCGCGGAGGTTCGAGGAAGGTCGACAGGAGGATGCTCCGCACGGTGCTCGATCGCGTCGCCATGGTCGGCGCGGTCGGTCTGGAGGCGCAGGTCGCCATCCGCGCTCTCGGGCGGGAGCCGGATATGTTCTTCGGGGCGCGGGAAGGCATCATCGAGGCGGCGTTTCACGGGATCGAGTGCGCCATCGTCATCGTGGACGAGGAGTTCACGGATTTCCTGAAGCGTCTTGAGGCGACCGGCCTCGGCTACACCATCTACGATCTGACCGCAGCATGAGAATCGTCGTCCAGCCCCACAGGGGTAAATACAGGCTCCTTCTTTTGAACGGGAGGCGGCTGGAGGCGGTGGGGCAGGTGGAGATCGCCGGAACCCAGAAGGGGCTCCGCCCGAAGAACTACCAGCTGAAGAAGCCCGGAAAACGGCAGTTCAGGCAGACGCCCACGAAAGACCTGATCAACACCCTCCGGCAGGGTGTGGTGCAGCTCACCGCCCCGGATCCCGCATTCGAACGCTTCTTGAAAGACCTGCAGATACCCTGCAGTTTCGTCACCGCCTGCCGCATGTGCCTCTTTGAGGAGCGGTTCACCCCGCTCGACGAGGATACCCGGTACATCTACTGCCGCGAGCCGATCTGCCTGGACTGCGCCCGGCGGGAGATCCGCCGCGAGGTCGGCTACCTGGGGCGGTTCGGCACCAAGTCCCTCGCCTATATCGAGCAGCTCCTGAAGACCTACCGCGATCTCGACCGCGTCCTGGCCGCCATCCAGCCGGAGGAGCTGGATCTCTCCCACACACTCTTCGATCGCCTGGAAGCCCACGTCGTGCGGGAGACGGCCCGGATCCAGGATCTGGCCCTCCCCCCCGCGTTTGCCCGGGCATCCGGCGTGGAGTCGCTGATGCCGGTCCAGCAGCTCGCCGTCGACGCGGGTCTGCTGCGGGGGCGCCACCTCCTGGTGGTCTCGGCGACGGCGAGCGGGAAGACGTTCATCGGCGAGATGGCCGGGCTGAAGAACTACATGGAGGGGAGGGGGCGCATGCTCTTCCTGGTGCCCCTGGTGGCGCTCGCCAACCAGAAGTACCAGCGGTTCCGCGAGCGCTACGGGAAGATCGCGAACGTCGCCCTGCACACGGGCGTGAGCCGGCTCAACCTCCCCGAGACCCGCTCGGTGGGGGAGCGGGACATCGGCGCCCCCATCGTCGTCGCCACCTACGAGGGCATCGACCACCTGCTGCGGTGCGGGCGGGAGATCCGGCATATCGGCACGGTGGTGATCGACGAGGTGCAGATGCTCGAGGACCCGGAGCGGGGCCATCGTCTGGACGGGCTGATCGCACGGCTGAAGTACCTCGCCCCCCAGGCGCAGTTCCTCTACCTCTCCGCG
This sequence comes from Methanomicrobiales archaeon, assembly GCA_030019205.1. Lineage (NCBI taxonomy): Archaea > Methanobacteriati > Methanobacteriota > Methanomicrobia > Methanomicrobiales > Methanomicrobiales archaeon. The sequence goes on along the minus strand of JASEFH010000006.1, from coordinate 21,003 downwards.
ACCATCGGAGCCCCGCACCTCCTCGCCCGCAAGCTCCGCTGCGACCTGGTAACCTATGCCGACCGTCCGGTGCCGCTGGAGCGACACCTCCTCTTCGTGGAGAGGGCCCAGAAGGTCAAGTACATCCGCCAGATGGTGGAGGCGGAGTACGCACAGGTCTCCTCCAAGGGATACCGCGGCCAGACGATCGTCTTCACCAACGCCCGCGCCCGCTGCCATACCCTGGCGGATGCGCTCGGGAAGCGGGCGGCCGCTTACCACGCGGGCCTCACCTCGAAGGAGCGCAAAGAGGTGGAGGAGAAGTTCGAGAACGGCAAGCTCGCCGCCGTGGTGACGACCGCCGCCCTCGCCGCCGGCGTGGACTTCCCCGCCTCGCAGGTGATCTTCGACTCGCTCGCGATGGGGATCGAGTGGCTCTCGGTGCAGGAGTTCCACCAGATGAGCGGGCGGTCGGGGCGTCCGCTCTTCCATGACCTGGGCAAGGTGGTCATCCTGGCCGAACCCGGCGGCTCCTACTCCCGCACCACCCCGTACACCGAGGAGGAGGTGGCGATCAAACTGCTGAAGGGCGAGATGGAGGAGGTGGCCCCGACGTACGATCTCGAACAGAGTACCGAAGAGTTTGTGGCGAACGCGGTCGTCTGCCGGGGGCGGGAGCAGGATCTCGCCGGGATGGGCGAGACGATGGTGGGAAGCCTGGAACCGGTGCTCGGCACGCTCCTGGACTACCGGCTCGTGCGGAGGTCCAGCGGGCGGATCGAACTCTCGGAGATGGCCCGGGTGATGGCGAGGCACTTCCTCGGTGCGGAGAGGCTGCTGGAGCTGCAGCAGCTGGTGCGGGAGCACGACGACCCGATCCGGATCGTGGCGGAGCTGGATGCAGGGGAGCGCCGCGAACGGCGGTAGGCATCCGCGGTATTTTTAAAGTTTTATTATTGTATATATCTTTTTTGAATGTTTCTTTCCTGAATCAGGATTGTCCTGCGTTGTTATTCTAAAAAAATGGGTTTATGCCGATGGATTTCGATAAATCCAGTAAAAATTCAGAAAATATTTAAATTAACAGCACAGACAAGACTTCGATACAAAATGATACCGATTTGCATCCTCTATGCCGATGCCGTCGCCGACACCCGCCTGAAGGACATCCTCGACCGGCTGACCCGATCCAGCATCGACAGGCAGAAGGTCATCGAGCACGAGATCGACCGCGACAGGTTCATCCGCAACTTCATCCGCCACTTCGAGTCCACCTGCCCCGATCCCGCGTTCGTCGTGAACCGCCTCCGGCTCGCAGGAGCGATCGCCGAAGAGAGCTGATCCGGTATCGGCGCAATACCTTTTTTCCCGTTCTGCGGAAGTCACCCTTTCCTTGCCAGGATGACCCAGCGATCGTAGATGGGGTCCCGATCGTTCTCGGAGACCTCCACCGCGCGGGATTGGCGGCGGCACCACTCCTCGACGATCCCGGCCTCCTCCTCGGTGCCGACGGTCATCAGGGTCTCGTCGGTGAGCCCGAGCAGCTCCTCCACGATCTGCTCCCAGGTCTCCCGGCTGTAGGCATCGATCGCTCCGAGCATGAATGCGGCGCCCCGCGGGAGCGGGTCCAGGTACCGGCTCGCCCGGGTCCCGTCCAGACACATCGTCTCCCCGGGGAGGAGACGCCCCGTGGCGAGCCCCAGCGAAAGGAGAGAGGGATCGTTGTCGTAGGAGAGCGGCTGCATGGCGAGCGACCGCAGGACCGCCGATCCCACCCCGGATCCGCAGCAGCAGTCCAGGCAGGGCAGCCCGGCGCCACCCGCGAAGACGTCCGCTACCAGATCGCGGATCAGATCGGAGCGGTACGGGGGGAGGTCCTCGAGAGCCGGCGTCACCTCCTGCCGGATCTGGAGCGCGAAGTACTCCCGCACGGCCCGGAGCCAGGTATCGCGGCTCTCCTGGTAGAGGTCCCCGTCCAGATCCTCGAACTTCTCCAGCAGCTCCCGCGTCGGGTCGCGGAAGAGGAACGAGGTCGCCCACCAGCCTTCGCCGTCGGAGAATGCAACGGCGAGCGGGAGGTCGTTCTCCGAGAGGAGCAGCCTCGCTTCGGTCGCCGGGATCGCGACGGCTTCCGCGGTGAAGATGGGCTCGGTCAGGTCGGCGAACGACGGCTCGAGGAAGACGAGCGTATCCAGGTCGAGGATCTCTGCCGCTCTCATGGGGTTCTCTGTATCTTCAGACCGTTCGGAGCCTTGATAATACCGTCGATCCGCGCATCTTCGTGCAGGGTGAGACTGCCGGCGGACGCGCTCCCCAGGATGTGCGCGTCTTTCTCGATCTGGATACTGCCCTCCGCCGATACGTCCCCGTGCACGGTCGTCCCGGCGCCGACGGCGACGCTTTTGATCGCCCGCAGACTCCCGAAGATCGTGGTGTCCCGCTCGATCTGGATCGACTCGCCGCGGATGTTGCCGTGCAGGCGGCAGTTCGAGCCGATCGCCATGCCCTGCGGGACGGAGAAGATCTGCATGTTCAGGACGGATCCGGGGGGGATGCGGAGCGGGGGCTCCTTCTCGGCTTCCTCGTCCCCGAAGAGCTCCTGGAGGACGGCGTCCACCTTGTCGTCGCGGTCCAGGTTCAGCACGGTGATCAGGTAGAGCAGGAGGTACATGATCACCGGGATCGGGTTCCGGATCACGATCCAGCCTTTGGCCTCGAACCCCTTCTCGATGCTGACGTTGTCTCCGATGTCGAGGTCCCCGCGGACGACGAGTTTTCCGTGGATCTTCACCCCTTCACCGATGTAGGCGTCCTCCTCCACGATCACGTCCCCGAACACCTCGCACCAGTTGTCGATCCGCACGTCGCCGCCGGCGAGGATGGTGCCGTTGATCGTGCAGAACTCGCAGATGACGATGTCGTCCCCCTGGAGCCCGTAGTCGATCCTGCAGCGATCCCCGATCACCAGGTCGCGGTCGGTCTTGAGCGTGTGCTCCTGCAGTTCGGTCCGATCCGGAAGATAGCAGTGCGAAATCCAGGTGGAGACGTCGAGATCCATCGTGCGTGCAACCGTGGCTGTTGTGAGACCGTGGGCGGGGGGGACGGCCAGTACCTAGTACTTTGTGCGAATGAATAAATAGGCTCCTATATTGTTCCTACGGGCGTGTACGCCCGCCCGAACCGCGGGAATCGCGCTTTGCACCCGGGCGTCCCCGGGCGTTCCGGTCCTGCCCGCCCCGCCAGCCGCGCCCGCCTGCCGAACGGGCTTTCAGCGGCGGTACTCCGCCCGACCGTCGGAGTGGGCCTGAACGGTGCGGCTGACGCTGCCGCCCATCCGCTCTTCCCGGATCCGCCTCCGCGCTGCGATCGTGGCCCGTTTGGAGGCGAGTTCCTCCTCCCGATAGGCCCGTCTTCGTTCCTCTTCCGGCGGGAGCACCGGCGGGTCGATGAGCTCGAACTCGGGGAGGTCGTCCAGGGCGGAGACGTCGATGACGGGGATGCCGTCGTACGCCACGGCGCCGCCGTCTCCCTCCGCCACCTGCTGCAGGGCGGCGGCATCCCCCTCCCTGTACTCCTGCACTCCCCCCGGTTCGCCCTTTCCCAGCAAGGACAGGAGCCTGCGGACGATCTGCATCATCCTGTTAGGTGTGCGCGGCGGAGATATTAAAGTGCGTGCGCGTCAGGCTCCGTACTTCCTCGCCCTGTCGATCAGGTCAAGGGCGATCGGGAGGACCGCTCCGCCCGTGATGCGGTGCAGCCCTCCCTGGGCGCAGGCGATCTCGTCGAACTGCCGAACGGCATCCACCCGCACACCCTCGCCGCGGATGGCGATCGGGACCGGATCGGCGCTGTGGTTCCCGATCGAGCAGGGGGTGCTGTGGTCGGCGCAGACGACGAGCAGGCAGTCCTGCCGGTCGAGCAGGGGTTCGAGGGCGGCGTCCATCCTCGCGATGAAGTCCCGCTTCCCCTCTGCATCGCCGTCGTGCCCCGCCTCGTCCGCCCCCTTGATGTTCAGCAGCACGAACTCCTTCCTCTCCAGTTCGCGGAGGCACGCCGATACTTTTGCGGCGAGGTTGGTGTTCGCCGAGCCCGTGGCGCCCGGAACCGGGATATGCTCCAGCCCCACCACCTTCCCGATACCGGTGATGAGCGTGGCGGCGGAGATGACGCTTCCCGTCAGGTGGTAGCGTTCGGCGAAGGGTTCGAAGTGCCCCATCTCCCCCCCGCCCCGGATCAGCACGATGTCCGCCCGGGGAAGGCCGCCCCTCTCCCGCTCGCGGTTGAGGGGGTGCTCTTTCAGGATCCGGCTGGACTGGCGAATGAACTCTTCGGCGACCTGCGCCGTTCTGGCATCCTGCAGCCGTTCGGTCAGGGGGCGGATCTCCGCCGGGGGCAGACCCTCCTTCTTGGGATCGTTCGATGAGATGCAGGGGCCCAGATCCTCGCCTCTGAACGCCAGCGCCGCCCTGTGGCCGGCGCCGGACCGGAACTGGATCTCGACGCCGTAGTCGGAGAGGTCCACCCCCTCCTGGATGGCGCGGGAGAGCGGTGCGGTGTCGTGGATCCGCCCGGCACGGCGGTCCGTGACGATCCCACCTTTCAGGGTCGCGTAGTTGGCCCGGAATCCGATCATCCCCCTCTCCATGCGGATACCGGTCCCTTCGGCCTCGAGGGGGCCCCGCCCGGTGTAGTACTTCTCGGGAGGATAGCCCAGGAGGGCGAGGTGCGATGTGTCGGATCCCGGGCGGATTCCCGGCGCGATGGTGTCCATGATTCCGCAGATCCCCTCGGCGGCAATACGGTCGAGGACCGGGGTGTCTGCCGCCTGGAGGGGGGTCCGGCCCCCGAGGGCGGCGCATGGGCGGTCCGACACCCCGTCCAGCACCAGCAGCACAATCCTGCGAGCGGTCATCGATGATAATGTGGTGCCGTCTCCCTATTACTCTTCTCGGTGTGCAGCGCCCTCTCCCTGCGCTCCCTCCCGCACCGTTCGCGGCAGGCACCCCGCCCCTGCTCCGTCCGTACCGGAGACGAAAAGAGGTTGTTTCGCAGGGACGGCGGTGGGAAGAGACGCTCAAATCCGTTGAGCGGTCCCGTTCTGCGCCATCAGGCCGCTACCGCAACCTTCGGTTCCTGCACTTCGGACTTCACGATCTCGACGCGGCGGACGGGGTAGATCCCCTTGACCAGCTTGTTCAGGTCTTTGGCCAGGTCGCCGGAGACGATCTCCTTTACGAACACGTTCAGCTCCCGCTCCGCCGCATGTGCCGCAAGGTGCTGCGACATCGTCTGGCGGATGGAGTGGACCTGGCTCGAGTTCGCCCGGGAGAGCGTGAAGCAGGTGGCGGTGAGCTGCACCGTCTTGCCGTCTTTCGTCGTGACCGGCATGATCAGGTCGATCCGACTCGCCCGCCGCTTCACCATGGACCGCAGGTAGTCCCGTGCGATCTCGTGGCCGACGAAGTCGGTGTACGCGGCGTCGCCGGCGACGTTGGTGACCTTGATCTTCAGCTTCACGTGCTGCTTCGCGTAATCCTGGATGATCTCCCCGAGCGTCGTGTTCATGACCCGCCCCATCACGGTGGACGGGTCGCTCGAGATCGTGTCGCCGATATAGGTCCGCCCGAAGATCTCCGGGACATAGACTTTGTACCAGCTCTTGGCCTTCCAGCCCTCTACCTTTCTTCCAATCTGCTTCTTCTTTGCCATGGTTTCACCTCACAGGAATTTGAATACGGTCTTCTCTTCTCCCACGAGCGCTGCGACAGCCTCCGGCCATCTCGAGACGTCGAATCCTTTCTGCGACAGGAACGCTGCCGTCCAGCGTTCCAGGCCGATGCCGGAGCATCCCGACCAGCACTCCTCCCCGCTCTGGATCTTGACGTTGAACCCCTCGGGGTACTTGTTCCCATTCACGCTCACGTTCTGGAACTCGAGCCAGGTGTCGTTGTACGGCAGGTGCGCCTCGTAGTCCGTGGTTCCGATCGCGCCGCAGCAGGCGGAGCCGCCTTCGAGCAGCCCCTCCTGGGCCATGAACCAGGGCGTCACCCGCGCCGACCGCCACTCCAGCTCCAGCAGGTCCTCGAAGACGTGCCGGTAGGCGTCGTGCAGCTCCTCCGCCACGCCGATCGTCTGCTCGATGGTGCCCAGCCAGACGATCTCGATTCTGTGGAATTCGTCCACCCGCTCGATGCCGTGGATCCCCCCGCTCTCGTAGCGGTGGGAGGTGCCGCTGCGGTCGAAGATGCGGACCGGCAGCGTCTCGGTCGCCAGCGTCTCCCCCTGGACGAAGGGCCAGAAGGAGGGGCACTGGGCGTAGCAGAGCGCTCCGATCGGCCCCTCGACCCGTTCACGGATCTTCTCCACCCAGACCTCGCCCGTGACCTTGAAGTAGTCCGCCACGTCCTCCCAGTAGGCCGGGTCCCGGGTCTTCGGGGCGGAGACGTAGTAGATCTCCGGGTACACGCCCTTGGCGTGGCCGGACCGCTTCAGCACCTCCCAGGTGTCGAGCTTCGGGAAGATCATCTCCGAGAACCCGAGAGGCTGCAGGATCTCGGTCTCCACGATCTTCTCGAACGCCCGGAAGAGCTGGACCGCACGCGGCCCGAAGATCCACTGGCCCCGGGACGCACCGTGCTTGATCCAGCCCCGATCCAGCATCTCCTCCGTGGGGTTGCCGCGGTAGATCCTCTCTCTTGGGCCGCTCTCGAAGATCAGCTCCCAGTGCTCGCCCTTCCCGCCGTACGTGCTCGCCTGGATCTTCTCCTCGATCAGCCGCACGATGCGGTCCGGCACCCTGTTCTCCAGATCCGCGGCATCCACCTGCAGGTGCAGGCAGAGCCCCGCATCGGTCCTCTCGCTCCCCGCGATGAAGGGAATGCGCGGAACCGCCACCGACTCCGGCACCCCGCCCAGCAGGACGGTGAACTCCTCGACAGCGATGCCGCGGATCCCCAGACGGTGCTTCCCCAGGGCGGGCCCGAGCTGCTTGCGGAACCGGAAGAGGGCGTCGTGGGCGCGGGTGTAGGGGCCGCTCTCGATCCGCAGGGAGAGACTCTTCCCGTCCGCCTGCCAGGCGGTGATCGCGCCCACCTCTTCCGGCGAGGCCTCCCGCGGGACGCCGCGGCGGAACACGGTCGCGTTCGCCGCGTCCACCGTCTTTTTGATCGTCTCCACCGCTTCCTCCGGGATCTCCCGGCTGAGCTGCACCTTCGCATTCAGGGCAAAACGCACGAACATACGTCCTCCGCAATATCCAGGTTCATCAGGTAGTCGTCCACCGAGGCGATCACGGAGCGCAGGGATTCGCTCCGCACCACCGTCACCACGGTGTCCCCGCGGGCCTCCGTCCGCATGGCGGAGAGGTTGTCCGGCGCCAGGGCGCGCGCCACGCAGTCCGCCGCCCGGTGCCTCGTCGTGATGGCGCCGCGGATGCGCATCATGCGGAGAACGCCTCCCCGAGCCTCTGCAGGCACGCCTCTCTCTGCCGCGCCGGGACGGTCGCGCCGGCCCGCCTGCGGTGACCGCCGCCGGTGCCGCCGAGCTCCCGTGCGAGTTCCCGCACCCGCTCCTCGAGATCCAGGGAGACGCCGGGCGGGGTGCGCGCCGAGAGACGGATCTCCTCCGCCGTCTCTGCCAGCACGACCACGACCGATTCCTGATCGAGATCCCGGGCGAGCACGTCCGCCACACCGCTCGCCGCCAGGGGGTCGTCCACGGCGTAGACGGCACCGGGAACCTCCAGCTTCCGGGCCGACTTCACCCCTCCGATCACGCGGGAGCGGTAGTGGAGGGTCTCCTCCCAGGCCTCTTTTATCCCCAGATTCGATCGGAGGCAGAGGGATGCCGCCAGCCCGCTCTTGCCGCACTTTCCGCAGGCGTCCACCAGGGCGCAGAGGGCGTGCGCATCGGGCACGACCTCTCTCCCGAGTTCGTAGACGGTGCCGTAGACCGACTGCATCGCACGGAGGGATGCCCCGGGGCTGATCGCCAGGAGCAGCAGGGACAGCAGGCAATCGACCCCTCCGTCCCCGCTGCAGCGGGCGATCAGGGCGGCGGCGCGATCGGCATCCCCGCTGATCCCGTCCAGGTACGGGCTGGTCGCATAGGCGAGCTGCTCCACGGGATCCCGCCCCGGCAGCGTCAGCCCCCGGGAGGGGGCGATGGAGCCGGTCGCGATCCCCTCGTTCACGAGCTCGCGGTTCATGCCCGCCAGTTCCTGCCCGTCCCCCAAGATGCCCAGCAGCACCAGTCCGATCAGATCCCGGTTGTCTCCCATGCGGTCCGCCACGAGGTATGCCGCCCCGGCGCTCGAGAGCTCCCGATCGCCGTCGATGCCCTCCAGTCGCGGGTTGAGGTGCAGTCTCCCCTCGAAGTGGGGCACGTGGTGATCCACGACCATGACCCCGTCCGGCAGATCGCCCCGTGCCGATCCGAGATCGCAGAGCAGCGCCGGAACGCCCTGCGGTATATCCGGCGGCGCGATCTCCGCCCGGATCCGCAGGCGGAACCGCCTGCCCGCCCGCAGCATCGCCTCGCAGAGTATGGACGCGGCGGCGATGCCGTCTGCGTCGTGGTGCGCAAACACCTCGACGTACTCCTCGGCGAGAAGGCGCTCTGCAATGCTGCCCGCGGCATCCTCAAGGGACATGGATCATCTGGATATCAGGATCTCGGCCGTCTCTGGCTTGTAGGTCCAATCGGCGGGCAGGACACCGCACCGCACGTAGTACCTGACCAGCCGGCGCACCTTGGACTCCGTGAGCTGGAGCTGCCGCTTGTTGTGCAGATCTTTGCCGTGCTCTTCCAGGTGCTTCCGCATCCCGAGCGCCTTGATGATGAGGTTTCGCAGGTCCTCCGGCACCCTAGACTCCACCTGGTGCTCCTTCAGGATCTGGCCTATCTTCTTTCCCATCACCAGTTTGACGTCCGGCACCCCGTACTTGTCTCGCAGTATCAGGCCGATCTGGGCGCTCGATGCGCCCTCCTTCCGCAGGTCCAGGATGATCCTCTCGATCTCCTTCTGGTCCCGGTTGGACCACTCCGGAGCCTCCAGACGGTAGGGACGGACCGAACCCGATTCTCCCCTGCGCCGAGCATGTATTCTCGCCATTGTTGTTCCTCCTTGACAAACGTAAGTCGCGAAAAGAGCCTTCCAGCTCCCCGTAATCCCAAGCCCGGATTCCGGGCCGCGCCTCACGGCACGTCGGACTTACATCGGCCAGCACGGTTCCGTGCTGAATAGTATAGTATTGGGGGCATTATAAGGGTATCCCCCCCGGGAAACGCCCGGATCCGGCATAATATATATATGTGAGCCGCTCCATGAAGCCACTACAGCGGGGATTTTCGTCCTGCGACGAGGTGCCTGAGGCATGGAACACGAGATCATGCGTGCGGATGTCCACGAGAAGATCCAGGAGCTCCGCTCCGGGAGATCGGCAGACGAACAGCGCCAGCTCGCGGTGAGCCTGCTCCAGACCATCCTGGTTCAGTTCAGCCGGGAGTGGGAGGCGCTGAAAGGAAAGAGGGAAGACGAGGACTGGCTGCTCCAGGCGGACCGCCTCATCGACTACTACTCGCACCTGCTGAGCGATGTGGCGAACGAGCTCTACGATCTGCTGCCGGAGGAGATCCGCAGCCACACCTGGGGCATCTCCGCCGACATGCTCAAGACGGCCAACATGCTCCACCTGATGGGCGTGAATGCCGAGTCACGGGAACGCGCCGACGAGCTCGCGGAGCGGGCGATACAGCTGTCGGGCATGTTCGAGACGCGGCGGCGGGAGGAGCAGGCCCCGGCCGAGACGGGATGATCCTCGTGCTTCCGCGGCATCCGGCACCGGTGCCGTATCCCGTTTTATCAAAGTCCCCATGATCTCTCCGGGGGCGAATGCCCTCCACGGGGCTCCCGGCGGGGCATTCGATGGGGGAGATCCGCCAGGCTGTCCGGGGGGTAGCGGGCACGGGCATCTTCCCCGTGCCGCGTGCCGCCGCGGATGCGGGATGGAAGGGGGGAGACTCTCCCCCGCTTCCGGAGAATGCCGGCGGATCGTCCCGATCGCAGCCTGCTGCTTCTGCCTCTCGCTGTCTCCCATGAACGAGCCTGTCGTACGGGAAGGCGGAGGGACGCTCCCCCGCCGGTGCGACAGGCCTCGAACGGAACCACGGGATCGGTTCGGCATTCTGGTTCGGATCGGGCCGGCATCTTCCCGCGATCGCGGGGATGCGTACGGGGAAGGAGCCGCAGAGACCCTCCCAACAGCGTACGGCAGGGGCGGGGGAGACACGCTCTATGCGGAGAGATCGGACCGTTCCGATCGATCGCAGGAGAAGGTGCGGCTCTGAACGGGCCCGGACTGTCCTGCTCTCCAGCATGCGGTTATCCTCCCGCCGTTCCCCGATCACCGGGCCCACCGCGATTGCGGGGGGGGGGCAGGGGGAGAAGGGCTCTCACCCCCTCCCCGCCCCGGCGGCAGAGCACCGAACCGTCCGCCGCAGATCCCGGCGGGGAGAAGGATGGGATCCGGGCAGCACCGCCCAGCGGCACCGCAACCCCGTACGCCCCTCGACCTCCGTCCAACTTATTAAGAGCCGAAAAGTCCCACACTCATGCGAGAATGCGAGAGCCGCCTCTCAAGAAGATCCTCTACTGGTGCGAGCGCTGCGACCTGCCGCTCATCGGGAGGACCTGCGCCTGCGGCGGGGCCGTGAAGGAGATCCCGCTCGTGCAGCCCTACGACGTACGCCCGGCGCTCGCGGCGGACATGGCCCTGCTGCGGGAGCTGCTCGAGGAGCGGTTCGGGTGCAGCCCGCTCCCCGCGATCGTGCTCCTGAACAAGGGCGGCGGCATCGATCGCAACGACCTGGTGATCGTCCACGGGGAGAGGTTCGGCTGGCTCTCCTTCGACCCGATCACGCGCCGCTTCGAGTTCGCAGTCGCGCCCGGCGCCCTCCCCTACCTGGTCGGATGCGCGACGCGTGGCATCGTCGACCTCGACCGGGCGATGGCGGGCTCTGCGGGGAAGGCGCGGATCGGGGGGAAGCGGATCCCCGTGCAGACGGACGAGGGGGAGGGGACGGTGGTGGTGCGCTACCGCGGGCGGTTCGGGACCGGTGTGTTAAAAGACGGGCATATCCGCGTGAAAGAGGTCCGCCCCGTCCAGCCGAAGACGGGCCCGAGCCCCTCCTGGCAGGATGCCGTGCGGGCGAACGCCTACCACCTGAAGAACCTGGAGCGGAGCGCGATCCGCACCATCCGCCAGCACATGCACGACCGCCCCTGCGCGAACGTCTCCTTCTCGGGCGGCAAGGACAGCACCGCGGTGCTGCTCCTGGCCCGCAAGGCTGGTGTCGAGCAGGCGTTCTTCATCGACACGGGGATCGAGTTCCCCGAGACGGTCGAGTACGTGAAACGGCAGGGGGTCCCGATCATCGAGAAGGGCGGGGACTTCTGGACCGCCGTCGAGAAGGCGGGGCCTCCGGGGAAGGACCACCGCTGGTGCTGCAAGCTCCTCAAGCTGCACCCCCTGAAGCGCTACCTGGCGACCGCGGGCCCCTGCGTGACGATCCAGGGCAACCGATGGTACGAGTCCTGGAACCGGGCGGCGCTCGAGGTCGTCAGCCAGAACCCGAACAACCCCCTGCAGGTGAACATCTCCCCCATCCGCAACTGGCGGGCGCTCGAGGTCTACCTCTACCTCTGGTGGGTGGGCGCCGAGATCAACCCCCTCTACGAGCGGGGGCTCGAACGGATCGGCTGCTACGTCTGCCCCGCGATGCTGGAGAGCGAGTACGAGGAGCTGAAACGCCTGCATCCGGAGGTGGCGGCGCGCTGGGAAGAGTTCCTGGGGCGCTGGACGGCGGAGCGGGGGCTCCCGGAGGAGTACCGCACCTGGGGGCTGTGGCGCTGGAAGGAGCTCCCGCCCAAGATGCAGAAGGTCTGCCGGGCCCGCGGGATCGACCTGGCGGAGCGGCCGCGGGAGAAGGCAGCGGCGGTCGCGGAACCGCCGCCGACGGCACCGAAGGGGAATCTGGATGCGATCCGATCCGACTTCCCCCTCCTGGCGGACCTGGTCTACCTGGACAGCGCGGCGACGAGCCTCTCCCCGGAGCCCGTGCTGGCGGCGCTGATCGAGTACGAGCACCGCTACCGCGCCAACGTGGGGCGGGGCGTCCACCGCCTCGCCCGGATCGCGACCCAGCGCTACTGGCACGCCCACGAGAAGGTGGCCCGCTTCATCCGGGGCGAGAAGGGGACGACGGTGTTTGTCAAGAACACCACCGAGGCGATCCAGACGGTGGCCCGGGGCCTCCCCTGGCAGCGCGGGGACCGCGTGGTGGCGACCATCCTGGAGCACCACTCCAACCTCCTCCCCTGGATGGACCTCCGGCGGCAGGGCGTCGACCTGGAGGTCGTCGGGATCACCCCCGACTACGCCCTGGATCTCGCCGCCCTCGATGCCGCGATCACCGAGGGCACCCGGCTGGTCGCGGTCTCCCACGCCTCGAACGTGCTCGGGACCCTCACTCCCGTCGCGGAGATCGCCCGCATCTGCCGCGAGCGGGGAGCCCTCCTGCTGGTGGACGGTGCCCAGACCGTGCCTCACCGCCCGATCGACGTGCAGGAGATCGGCTGCGACTTCTTCTGCTTCTCCGGCCACAAGATGTGCGGCCCGACCGGGACCGGGGTGCTCTGGATGCGGGAGGCGGTCCTGGCGCCCCTGATGGTCGGCGGGGGGAGCGTGGAGTCGGTCACCCTGGAGAGCTACACACTGGCGGAGGGCTACCAGCGCTACGAAGGGGGAACGCCGAACATCGGGGGCGGGATCGCGCTGGGCGCCGCCGTCGACTACCTGCAGGGGATCGGGATGGAGCGGATCCGCGTCCACGACGACCGCCTGACGGAGCGGCTGATCGCCGGTCTCTCCCGCCTGCCCCGCGTGCGGGTGTACGTCCCGACAGACCCCCGCCTCCGCACCCCGCTGGTCTCCTTCACGGTCGAGGGGCTCGAGCCGCACGAGGTGGCCCACATCCTGGACGAGGAGGCGGACATCATGGTCCGCTCCGGCCACCACTGCAACATGCCGCTGATGCAGCATCTCGGGCTCGCCAGCGGGACGGTGCGGGCGAGCCTCGCCCTCTACAACACCGAGGCGGACGTGGACCTGCTGCTGGCGACCCTGGATGCGGTCGTGCGGGGGCTCTGACATGGCCCGGTACTCCTGCCTCCAGGCGGACGGCGGCGCATGGCGGCGGGGTTCCCATGCGCTCGTCGAGGAGGCGACCCTCTCCCTCATCCTGAACGGGCGGACCATCCTGGCGGCCGCGGTGAGCCCGCACGACCCCGAGGCGTTCGTCGTCGGGTTCCTCTTCACCGAGGAGATCGTGCGGGGGCTGGACGAGATCGAGTCGATCAAGCGGGACGGGAACGTGGTCAGCGTGCTCACGAAGAACCCGTTCCGGGGCGGTGGAGGGAAGAAGATCGTCCTCTCGGGCTGCGGGGGCACCACGTCCCACCTGGACACGAAACGGCTGCCGAAACTCACCTCCCCGCTCACGGTGCCGCTCCCGCGGATCGTGGAGGCGATGGATCAGCTCCTGGCCTCGCGTGCGGAACCGGTGCCCGGCGGCATCCACACAGCCGCCCTGGCGGGGAGGGAGGGGCCGCTGCTGGCGGCATCCGACATCGGGCTCCACAACGCCCTCGACCGGGCGATCGGCCTGGCCCTGCAGGCGAAACGGGATCTCTCCCGCACGTTCGCCCTCTCCTCCGACCGCATCTCCTCGGAGATGGTGCGGAAGTGCCTGGTGGCGAACATTCCCCTCATCGCGTCCCGCGGGACCCCGACGAGCCTCGCCGTCGACCTGGCGGAGCGGACGGGGCTCTGCGCCGTCGGGTTCGTGGAGGGCGGGCGGCTGAACGTCTACACCCACGCGGAACGAGTGGAAGGCGCTCCGTCGGCCATCTGACCGATGGCTTTTTTTCTCCGCAGGCGGTATACCCGCGGGAGGTTCGGAGCATGCAGAATCCGAGGGCCCTGGCCCGGGGGGCGATCGCTCTCGAGCCGCTGGCGGAGGGGTTCGTGAGCCCGGTAGCCCTGGCAGATCCGGGGGACGGGCGGCTATTTATCGTTGACCAGACCGGCAAAGTCTTCGTGATCGATCCCGACCGCCCGCAGAACCGGGAACTGTTCCTGGATATAACGGATCGCGTGGTCCGCCTCAACCCGCGCTACGACGAACGGGGTCTGCTGGGGCTCGCCTTCCACCCGCGGTTCGACCGGAACGGCCGCTTCTTCGTCTTCTACACCGCGCCCCTCCGGGCGGGGGCGCCGCCCGGCTGGAACTGCACCAGCCGCCTGGCGGAGTACCGGATCTCGGACGATCCCGACCGGGCGGACCCCGCGTCCGAACGGATCCTGATGGCGATCGACAAGCCCCAGGCGAACCACAACGGCGGGCACATCTGCTTCGGTCCGGACGGCTATCTCTACATCCCCCTGGGGGACGGCGGCGGCGCCAACGACCGCGGCGCGGGCCACAACCCGGAGATCGGGAACGGGCAGGACACCCGAACGCCGCTCGGCAAGATCCTCCGCATCGATGTCGACCGCGAGGAGGGCGGGAGAGCCTACGGCATTCCGCCCGACAATCCGTTCGTGCAGGGAGGGGGGCTGCCCGAGATCTTCGCCTACGGGCTGCGGAACCCCTACCACATCGCCTTCGACGCCGGCGGGGACCACGCGCTCTTCGCCGGCGACGTCGGCCAGAACCGCTGGGAGGAGGTGGATATCATCGTGCGGGGCGGCAACTACGGCTGGAACCTCCGGGAGGGGATGCACTGCTTCAACCCGCGCGACGGCGCCCGCTGCTACCTGGGAGATGCCGGGGAGGGCCTCATCGACCCGATCCTGGAGTACCCCAACCTCTCCAACGGCATAGGCGGGATCGGGAGCGCCGTCATCGGCGGATACGTCTACCGCGGATCCGCGATCCCGTTCCTGCGGGGGCTGTACGTCTTCGGGGACTACACGGCGTCCCGTGCGGGCGGGGCCGGCAGGATCTTCGTCGGCATTCCGCCGGCGCGGGAGGGGGGCCGATGGACGATGGATGCGCTGGAGGTCGGCGGGAGGGCTGCTCTGGGCGAGTACGTCCTTGCCTTCGGGCAGGATGCCGACCGAGAGCTATACCTGCTCTCCTCGGAGGGCGGGAGTCCGAGCGGAGGCGGCGGGCGGGTCTACCGGCTCGTCCCCCCGGAGGGCAGGGCTCCTCCCTCCTAAGGAGACCCGCGTTCACCTCTCCTGCCCTGCAGCGGCGGAGCCCTTCGTCATCCTCTTGAACTCCGCTGCCAGGAGCATTGCGGTGACGGCCGATACCACCAGGAGGACACTCATGTTCTGGTTGGCCGTCCCGACGACCGCTACCAGGAGAATGGCGGTCAAGGGCGCTCCCAGTGCCAGGGCGACGGCGGCCACCTCGATGCACAGCACGAAGATGGCGATCGGCACCCCGGGGAAGACAAGGCTCAGAGCGAGCCCGAGCATGGTGGAAGAGAACAGGATGGGAAACAGGGGGCCGCCGAGGTATCCGCTCTTGAACGCCAGCGCGAGGAGCAGGATCTTGAGAACCGCCATCAGCACCAGCATGGCAGCCCCGATCCGGGCCGGATCGGCGATGATATCGTGGATCTGCCCCTCTCCCGAGAACAGCAGGTTCGGGATGAAGTAGCCGACGGCTGCCGTGATCCCGCCTGCCACCAGGATGCGCAGGACGACCCTGTCCCGGAATGCACGCTCCATGAGCCGCTCCGCCCCCAGCATGGAGATCCCCGTGAAGATCGCCAGCAGCCCCCCGAGAATCCCGAGAGCGATCGCATACAGGATGTACTCGGGCCGCAGTTCGGCGATTGGCGGGAACGGGATGCTCTGCGCGAAGGAGGGAAGCCCCAGGCGTATATAGAACAGGAACCCGACGGCGCCCGCGAGCAGGTTCCAGGTGAGGAACCGCAGGGCGTTCCTGCCCCCCACCTGGAACTCGGTGGCAAACACCCCGGTGAACAGCACGTTGCCGACGATCCCGTTGAACGCCGAGGCCAGGGCGGCTACGTCGAACTCGAGCGCGGCTTCTGCCGAGTCGACTCCAACTTTCAGTTTCTCCCGCAGATAGCACGAGATATCCCCGACGAGGACGGCGATCGCCCCCTCCGGCCCGACACTCGCCCCGGAGAGGAGGGAGAACAGGGCCGAGAGCAGTGCGCCCGGGAACGTCCTGTAATCGATCTTTTCCCCTTTCCCCTTCATCGATTCCACGAATCCGCCATGGATGACGCTGGGGGCCTGCAGGTATCTCTGGCTGAGGCCAACGAGCAGCGAGAAGACCAGGACTCCCGCCGGGATCATCCAGCGGTCGGCACCCGTGAAGTCGCTGTCGCCCCAGACGAGGGTGTTCAGGATCGAGTACAGGATCAGGAAAGCAGCCGTGAAGGCGATGGCGATGAGTGCGGCGAATACGACCTGCCACAGCATCGTGAGCGTTCCGCTGCGCGGAGCCTCGCCCGGCTGGGATGCCATCGGCAGGTCCTCGCTACTGGATTCTGTCATGCCTGCCTTCCTTCCCGTAAACCTCCTGCCATTAATACCTGTCGCAGATGCGTCCGTGCGGCGCTGCTGAAAATGCCTCGAAAAGCATCCTGAATCGCTTATTACGACTCCCGCCGTGCAGCGAAAGCCTGCAAAAACGGTCCCTGTCCGTCCGTTTGCCGCTCTGGGTGTTCGCCAAGCGGGGGAAGATGGAGCGCACCCGGTCTACACCCTTATGCCCTCCATGCATGCAGGGAGGGGCTCCATGCCCAAAACCTGATAACGGCATAACGCCATTCCCCGACACGAATGCAGCGGGGCCTCCAGATAGTACAGGCATGGCTCGACCGGATGCGCGAGCATCGGTTCCTGATTCTCCTCATCTCCCTGCTGCTGCTGCTCGGTGCATGGCCCCTGGCGACGATCGTCCCAGCCTACGATGCGGCGATGGCTCTCTGCTTCTCCTTCGTGATCCTCTCCGGTCTCTTTGCCATGAAGTGCGAGCGAATGCTCCTCCTCCTGGCTGTCCTGCTCGGGGTTTCGGCGATCATCACGCGCTGGAACGTGACCCTCGCCCCGGATCTGCTCGCTCCTGCCGCCGGAGCACTCTTCCCGATCCTCTTCCTGGCATTTTTCATCGTATTCCTGCTGAGGGCCGTTGTCCTCACGGACCGGATCACGCGGGATACCATCGCGGGCGCCCTGAGCATCTACCTGCTCTTCGGGATCGTCTGGGCCCTGACGTACCAGCTCCTCGACCAGCTGCACCCGGGCTCGTTCTATTTCAACCCCGATATACCGCATGAGGGCGTCCTCACCCGGATGGACTACCTCTACTTCAGCTTCGTCACGCTCGCCACCCTGGGATATGGGGACATCGCCCCCATTACTCCCGTAACACAATCGTTTGCATACTCCGAGGCGGTAACGGGCGTGATCTATATCGCGGTGCTCATCGCGCGGCTTGTGGGCGCCCTTCGGATAAAGGATGAGGGGAAGGGGTGAGAGGGGGCAGGTTACCGGTCCTGCGCCCGCAATGACCTGAATCCTGGAACGTCCGTGCCCCGGAAACCAGCCCCCGGTGCGGGATGCCGCCAGCAGAGCGCGATCGGCAGACTCCCCGATTCACTCCATCGATCAGCGGTATGCCCCTGTCGCGGCATGCACGCCAATCCGCTCCTCCTGCCGCGGGCGGACGGGGAAGCCTTATCAGCACGACAGGCAAACAGGGGCGCCTGTATGAGGAAGAGTCTGCGTATCCCGCTTGCCCTCTCGACAGTCCTCCTGGTCGCGATCTGCGGATGCCTCCGGGGCGGCGCCCCCCAGTCGGGGCGGATTCGGTCCGCACCCGCATCCAGATAGGGGCGGGCGAACTGACCGTGCGGAGCGGTGCCGCCGCACTCCTGAACGCCACGTTCACCTTCGGCGATCCCGCCTGGCGGCCGCTCGTGGACTACCGGCGCAACGACAGCGCGGGGGAGCTGACGATCCGGCAACCGAGAGCGGTTCCGAATCTCAACGGCGGACGCGAGAACGCCTGGATCCTGGAGCTGAATCCCGACGTTCCGATGGCGCTGGACGCGGAGCTGGGGGGCGGCACCGCGGAGCTCTACCTGGGAGACCTGAACCTGACGGACCTTCGCGCCCGGATGGGGGCGGGGACCGCGCTCGTAGACCTGACGGGCGACCGAAAGCGGGACCTCAATGCCAGCCTCCGCGGGGGCGTGGGCACCCTGACGGTGCGGATTCCCCGCGACACGGGCACGCGGGTGACTGCTGAAGGCATCCTCGGCACCGTCAGCGCGCCCGGGCTGAACGTGAACGGCAGCACCTACACCAACGATGCCTATGGCCAGACCCCGGCGACGCTGAATATCACGGTCCAGTCGGGCGTCGGCACGATCACCCTGGAGGTGGGTGCGTGAGTGCAGTCGTTCTGGAATGTGAGAGCGGGATCGGCATCGCGAACGGCCGAACCCGTGGTCTCCCGAAGCATAACCGTCCCGTGGGATTGCTCCCGGGTGCGGGTATTCCATGCCGGGGCTATCGCAGGCGAGGATCGGCTACGGAGGAGGGATCTCCCCCTTCGATACTCCCCTCCCCAAAAGTAGCGATAGGGCTTCATCGGGCGACCAGAGGAGAAGTGTTCGGAATGTCCTCGGCGGGGAGGCTCTCCAGCATCTTCCTCAGGGTGCGACGGGTCAGGATACCGGGAGGAGGGGGGAGGTCAACAGTCTCACCTTTCCTCTTTCCCTCTCCTGAATCTTTTCGTCGGATGGCCTTTGAAAGCTCCTCTACGTTCGCTTCCGCCCCACGGCGTCCATGGTGGGCCCGGGCCGTCCCTCCACGGTCACCTCGGAGCGGATGCGGACGGTCTCGGGGGACTCCCAGGTCGCCGTGACCTTCTCTTCGGTCTCCCCGCCCTCCTGCGCCCCTTTCCAGTGCAGCTCCGGGGTGAGGTCGTGCACGCTCCCGTCGGATCCCACCCCGAACATGTGCATCGCCCTGCCATACCGATCGTAGCTCCAGAGGTCCGTCTCTTCGTAGGGCGCATCCCCGATGGTGTAGCGCAGATCGCTCTGGACGCCGCAGCCGCGCGGGAGACCTCCTGCACGCTGGCCGTGCCCCGCCCCGTCACGGCGCTGCCGTCCGGCAGCTGCAGGGTCATGTCGATCTCCCGCTCCCCCACGAACCGATCCTTCAACCTGCCAGGTTCCTCCGGCTGTTCCATTCCGTCCTCCTCCGGCAGGCCTCTGCCTGGCAGCGGATCTCAAATACGTTTCTGTTCGCGGGATGCGCTCCCGCACGGATGCCTCGCGGGACTGTCCGGCCTTTTTCCGGTTTACGCTAGAACCAGAACCACATCGTCCACCCGATCCGGCGCGATGCGGGAGCTGCGGGGTTGGCAGGCCGCTCCTGCGGATACGGAACGCCGAAAAAGAGGCTGCCACGGCAGCGGGCTCTTCCTGCAATCCGCTGCCGGCGATGCGGTCACGGCCGACTTCGGATGAGGTAGGCGTCCAGGGCAACGAGAACCGCCAGGGTGACGAGCATCATCCCCAGCAGACCGGGGTTGGGCGCCTGAAAGTTTGCGATATTGACGTTTTGTATCACCCCGATGAGGGCCAAGAAGTTGTGAAAGACGATCGTGGAATAGACCTCCCGCACCAGAAAGAAATAGACAGCGGTGATGGCACCGATGACGGTGAGCAGCAGGATCAGGGAGACCGTGTTGAAGGGCGGGCTGTGGGCGATGTGGTAGGCCCCGAAGAGGATGGCTGCGAGCACGATCCCCACGATCATCGACGGCGTCCTGCCCAGGGATCGGGTCAGATAGGCCCCCGTGATCCCCACCAGCACGTAGACGACGAGAATCTCCGCCGTTGACGTATTGAAGACCTGCGCAAAGACGTTGAGGACGACGATCGGGTCCATCGTCCGGGGGGCCGATATGACGAAGACGATCAGACCGAGGATGAATGCAGCCAGAATAGAAACAAGAGTCCTGTTGGGCGGCTGGAACCCGAAGTACTTCCGTGGGATCTCACTCCCGATCCTGAACGTGCTGGTGACGAAGAGGACAAGAACGGTCCCGATCAGGAGGTTGGCGACGACAGCGTAGATCAGGCGGCCGATCGGGTCTCCGCTGATCAGGAGGTCCACTCGCCCTTCCAGAAGGTAGGTGGCCAGGGTCCACAGGAGGTACACCCCCAGCGCGATGCCGAGCATCCGCATCGGCGAAATGGCGCTCTGCCCGCGTTCATTCGGTGGCATGCCGTACCATGCGGCAACAAGGGTCGTTAAATGTTATTATCGGACTCGCCTCTCTCACTCCCGTTTCCCCGGACGGCGATATTTTCCCAGGTATAAAGGCAAAGGCGAGCATCCTCTCAGCATTTCCCAACGAAAGCCCCCTGCGGCGATGGGGCGATGCCTGGGAAGCGGGTGCATTCGACGGACCTTCCCGGCGGGTGCAGGTGCTCTGGCGGGACAGTGGTCCGGATCGCCACCCCCGTTCGTTCCAGCCTCCCGGACAGCCCGCTTCTCAAGGGGAACGTCCCTCTCGATCCTTCGCAGTGCACTTCCATGCAGTCGTCCAGGGTTTCAGGTTCTGCGGCTCGGGATATCCGGCGAGATAGCATCTCTGGGAACGCATCCCATGCAGCCCTGTCAACGGCGGAACTATCCCCGAACTTTTTCGGGAGGGCCAAAACTATAAATAGTCTCACCCGGCATTCAGCCGTCTGCCTGGGGACGATTGCGTCTTTCGGCAGAGGAGTTGAACCAAGATGGTAGATGTAACGGAGACTGGAGCGGCAGCCGGAACACGGCGGCGGTTCATGGCCCCGCGCGTATTCCCCGCGTCCGAGGTGCTGAAGAGCGAAGTGCGGAATGCGGCGGGCGAGGATCTGGGCGAGGTGCACGAGATCATGCTGGACGTTGC